>CAYHNM010000034.1:4812-9142 GCA_964357985.1 uncultured Nitrospira sp.
TCACCCGACGATTCCATCAAGAGAAAGGCATCTTCTCGAGTCGGCAACCAGGACATCTGTCCCGGCCCGCGCGCGCTCGACTCCGGTTGCGGCTGGGCGCTCATGCGGCTACCTGCCTCAGAATCGATTCCACATCGATTCCTTCCCGTCGTGGATCACGGATATCATGAATGCTTCGTCCGCCTTCTGGTTCTTGCGCAAGATCTAACTCCAGAGGTGGCGCACAAGACACGCCCTTTGCATCCCGACAGAGATACAAGATAGGAAGGTGGGCCTTCCCGGGGGTAATGGATCCTACGACGCCAACCTCCCCTGATTTCAACGCCACGAGACTGTAGAGAGGAAACACGCCGATCGCTCTGATCAGATAGGACACCTGGTCGAGTAAATACGGCTGATCACGGTATCGCTGATACAGTTGCGTCATCGCTTGATTGGAGGACATGGGTGGCCCGCCCGTTTGGCCCGTCAGCAACTCATCATACTGGTCTACAATCCCCACGAGCGCAGCATACGCCCGGTCTTGTTCCGGCTGCCCTTCAGTACCGGCCGGAAGCGTCGGCGCAGCATGATGGTGCTTGACGATAGACAGAACTTCCGCATCGCGGACCCCGCTTTTCTCCAACACCACAAGTCCCTGCGCCGGATGGCTATCATAGAGAGCTTGCTGAGCTGGCGGCATGGACTTGGTGCGTTTCAGAATGTTCTTGGGCAGACGGACAAGGCCCACATCATGGAGCAGCGCGGCCACGCCCACATGTTGCAACACTTCTCGAGGATAGGACAACGCCTGCCCGATGATGACCGAGAGCGTACAAACCGTTAAGCCGTGCTCGTGCAACGTCGGATCTTGCTCCCGCAGCCCCATGACAGCGTAACAGGCCGCCTGGCGTTCAAAGATGAAACCGATCATCTCATCCACTAACTGGCTGGCTTCTGCGTAAGACACCAGCCCTGTCGCCCGCGTGCCGTCAAAGAGGTGATTGAGCCGATTGATCCACTCCGTCCGCCGCTGCTTCGCCAGCGCAAGATTGTCCGCCAACATCACGGCCGTACGTTCCAGAGGAACGGGGTTCGTGGCTGACGGATTGGGCGCCTCTGCCTGAGCCTCAAGCACAGGGACAGGATCGGTCTGTTTTACCTTCGAACCAGCAACATCGAGCCCCCGATCCGTATCGATTGTCACCTGAGCAATGCCCGATGCCCGCAACGTGTCGATTTCCGATTGCGCACTGATTTCAAATTTATGCCGAAGAAATGGCGTGTGAAGCCAGGAGCGGTCCACCCCAATCAGATACATCCCGACCTTCAGGTCGGACAGCGGAATTGTACGATGCGCCATATCGTCACGTACCCTTCAAGCAGACTAGGGACATTCAGCTCTATTAGCATCGGCAGATCTGCCTTCAAACTTGAGCGTCTTCCCTTAGGGTTCAGTCCATTGGTATCTGTCTTTCATGAGTCCCCTTCGATTTGTTCAATTCAGGGATTTACGCCTTCCTGACAGACACGGATGGTAGCCGGCGCAGACATCACCATTTATCCAACCTACGGCCTCAACTTTCCAATCAGCCGTCGGGACTGTGCGCAGATCGCGTCGGCCTGCACTGAATCCTGGGGGCCTCTGCTGCCTCTCTTCCCCACCGCAGCCGGTCGTATGGGAGAAGACCGCATCAAAGAGATGTGCGACCTCTACGGCCGTGACGGTGTCTTCATTCTGGGGAGCCAGATACGGGAATCACTGGAAGGCGTCGCTGCATCTTGTGAACGTTTCATGCAGAGCCTATCTAAAATTTCCGCTGCTCATTGAAGCTGGTTGTTGCTGTTTGCTCGCAGGTCAGCTGCACTGTGCCCCCGCAGAATCTGCTACACTTAGGCCAGTTCGAATAGCGGTTGGGTTGATCAATCCCGATCAATGCCGACCATGTGACAAAGGCAAACCACCTGAGAGGGTGGGACGCAAAGCCAAGGGACCTAACGAGGGACGTATGTTCCAGGGTCAGCCTAGCCGCCACAACGCAGTCCTCTTCCAGCGCCACTGGCGTGCCAGCTGTCTCTCGGAACAATCCTCCTTGCGCAGGCTCCCAGGCGGTTATCTCGGAACGGGACTGGGAGGTGCTTTATGATGTCCGCTATCGATACAGCCTTATCGGGCCTGACGAACTTCGCCAAGAAGCTCGATGTCTCTGCCAACAATGTGGCCAATGTGAACACCGACGGGTTCCATAAATCGAGGGTCGAGTCCGTCGAGGTGGGAACCGGCGGCGTGTTGCCGGTGATACAAAAGGATGATTCGGCCGGACCGAGTGTGCTGAAGGACCGCGGCTACGGTGCGGCCCAGGTCGAACTGTCCAACGTCGATCTAGGAGAAGAAGTCGTCAGCCAGATCGTGGCCCAGCGCGGATTCGAAGCCAATCTCCGCACGCTGAAAACCGCCGACGATATGCTGGGCAGCATCATCGACACGAAGCGGTAAGTTTCAGAACCAGCTATCCGTGCCATCGGGCACGGGCGACATAGCATTCCCGCCTGACAGTATGCTATGTCGAAGTCATGACCGCGCCCCGAGTCCTGTTACTGATTCCCCCGCTCACCCAGCTCAATACTCCGTACCCGTCCACCGCCTATCTCACCGGATTCTTGCAATCTCAGGGGATCACCTGTGAACAGGCAGATCTTGGGATTGAAATGGTGTTGCGCCTCTTCAGTCCTAATGGACTTCGGGACGTCTTTCGTCTTGTGCGACAACAGCAAGACGATCTTCCCGAACAAGCCCTCTCCATGCTTGCGGACGAGGACGCCTATCTGGACACGATCGAAACAGTCGTGAGATTTCTGCAGGGCACAAATCCAGCGTCCGCTAGACAGCTCATCCGTCCTGGGTTTCTTCCTAACGGTCCACGGTTCAACGGCAAAATGAGATTTGAGAAATCTGTTCCGACTGAAGATCGGGCGAAACACTGGGGCACCCTCTACCTCGAAGACATCGCCGACCTGGTTCAAGCCACGGTCAGCCCATCTTTCGCCCTCAGCCGTTACGCCGAACATTTGGCTCATTCCGCGTCGTCGTTTGATCGATTGGCCTCGGCCCTCGACGATCCGCTCAGCCTGACGGATGAATTCTTACTGGATGCCCTTTGGCCACACCTCGACCGTGTGAATCCGACCCTCGTGGGTCTGTCAGTCCCTTTTCCCGGCAATCTCTATGGCGCATTTCGGATTGCCCAGGCGATTAAGCAGCGAAAACCGAAACTCCCTATTGCGCTTGGCGGCGGCTATGCCAATACGGAATTGCGTCGTGTCAGCGATCCTCGCGTGTTCGACTACGTAGACTTCATCACGTTGGACGACGGTGAACGACCGATCCTCTCGCTCCTCGAACATCTCACGGGCCAACGCCCGCGAACCGGGCTCTGCCGCACATTTCACAGAGAAGATCATCACGTGCGCTTTGCCGATGATCGATCCGTTCAGAATTTCAGCATGAATGATATCGGTTGTCCGACCTATCGGGGATTGCCGTTGGATCGCTATCTCACAATCCTCGATAGCACGAATCCGATGCATCGCCTCTGGTCCGAAGGTCACTGGAACAAGCTGACCGTCGCGCACGGCTGTTATTGGAAACAGTGCACGTTTTGTGATGTCGGGCTTGACTACATCAGCCGTTACGAAATGACGCCGACCGAACGGCTGATCCAACAGATCGAACAATTAATTGCCGAAACCGGACAACGGGGATTCCACTTTGTGGATGAAGCCGCCCCACCTGCAGCACTGAAGGCGCTGGCACTGGGATTACTGGAACGGAAGCTCGACATCACTTGGTGGGGTAACATCCGGTTCGAAGAGGCCTTTTCACCGGATCTGTGCAGACTCTTAGCCGCCTCCGGCTGTATCGCCGTCACGGCAGGATTGGAAGCGGCCTCGGATCGCCTGCTCGACAAGATGAAAAAAGGGATCACCGTCGATCAGACCGCACTCGTGGCAGCCGCCTTCAAAGAGGCTGGTATTATGATTCATGCGTATCTCATGTACGGATTCCCTTCGGAAACAATCCAAGAGGCTGTGGATGCCCTCGAGCGCGTGCGGCAACTCTTCAAAGCGGACCTGATGCAATCGGCCTTCTGGCATCGCTTCACCACCACGGCCCATAGCCCGGTCGGCCTCGATCCCAAATCCAATGGACTGCGCATTCTCGGACCAGCATTTGAAGGCTTTGCCGATAATGATCTGATTCACCGCGACACTGTCGGGAAAACACCGGCCTGGCTGGGCGAAGGCTTGCGTCGCTCCATGCTGAACTTTCTGGAAGGGCGAGGACTAACGA
>CAYHNM010000035.1:0-8925 GCA_964357985.1 uncultured Nitrospira sp.
CGTGCTCATGGTCATGCTGCTGCCGCTCCCGCGGTTTCTATTGGACCTCTTGCTCAGTTTCGACATTACGATTTCCATCATTATTTTGTTGGTGGGATTACAAGTCCGTCGGCCGATGGACTTTTCGGTATTTCCCTCGATTCTCTTGATGGTCACGCTCCTCCGGCTGTCCCTGAATATTGCGTCGACCCGCCTGATTCTGTTGCATGGGAATGAAGGAGCGGCGGCGGCAGGGGAAGTCATCCGCACGTTCGGCACCTTTGTCGTCGGCGGGAATTACACCGTCGGCCTCGTGGTGTTTGCGATCCTCGTGATCATCAATTTCGTGGTGGTGACCAAGGGCGCCGGCCGCGTGGCTGAAGTCGCCGCCCGCTTCACATTGGATGCGATGCCGGGCAAACAGATGGCGATCGATGCCGACCTGAACGCAGGCCTCATTAAAGAAGATGAAGCCCGGCGGCGCCGGAAGGATATCGCGGAAGAAGCGGACTTTTATGGCGCCATGGACGGTGCCAGCAAGTTTGTTCGAGGGGACGCGGTTGCGGCGGTCATCATCGTGGTGGTGAATATCGTCGGTGGACTGACCATCGGCATTCTGCAGCAGGGCATGAGCCCCGGCCTGGCGGCGCAAACCTATACGCTTCTGACCGTCGGTGAAGGCCTGGTCGCTCAAATTCCTGCGCTGATCGTCTCGACCGCCACCGGTATGATTGTGACGCGAGCCGCGTCAGAAAACGATCTTGGCGGAGAGATGACTCGCCAACTCCTCAATTCACACAGAGCGGTGGGGACGGCAGGCGGAATCTTGCTGGCGCTCGGCTTGGTGCCGGGTTTACCGCATCTGGCCTTCCTGGTACTCGGCGCCGGTGTGTGCTGGATTGCCTACCATCTCTATCAACGGGAACAGGCGCCTGAAACCCTGGCTCTTCCGCCGGTGACCGCCAAAGTTGACGAGCCGGTCGCCCACATTGCTCCGCTCGATCTGATGGAAGTGCAAGTGGGCTACGGGCTGATCAATCTCGTTGAAGGCACACAGGGGAATGCGCTTCTGGATCGCATCAAGGGCTTGCGGAGACAGTTTGCCGAATCCATGGGGTTTGTCGTCCCTCCTATTCATATCCGGGACAATCTGCAACTGCGTCCGAATGAATACGCGATCATGCTGAAGGGGGTCGAGATCGCCAAGGCCGAAGTCCTGCCGGGCCATGTGCTGGCGATCGATCCCGGCACGGCGCAGCGTGGAATGGTGCAAGGCATTCCCACGAAGGAGCCGGCCTTCGGACTGCCGGCGTTGTGGGTCGCAGAGGATCAACGTGAGCAGGCGCAGATGGCCGGCTATACCGTCGTCGATGCCAGCTCGGCCATTACCACGCATCTTTCTGAAATCATCAAACGTCACGGCCACGAATTGTTGGGCCGGCAGGAAGCCCAAGCCTTGCTCGACGAAGTTGGCAAGACACATCCCAAACTGGTGGAAGAACTCATTCCGACCATGGTCTCGCTGGGTACGGTGGTCCGAATCTTGGGCAATCTCCTCAAGGAGGGCATTCCTATCCGGGATATTCGCTCTATCTTGGAAGCCATCGCCGATCATGCGATGACGACCAAGGATGCCGAACTTTTGACGGAAATGGCTCGTCAATCACTGGCCCGGACCATTACCAAGCAGTACCAGGCGCCGGATGGTTCACTTCCAGTCATTACGCTGGATCCGCGCCTCGATCGGACGCTCGCCGAGCAGGCGTCAATATTGCCGCAGGGGGCCATGCTCAATCTGGATCCTGCCCTGTCGCACAAACTCCTGACGGCGCTCAAGCAATCGGCGGAACGCGTGGCTGCGCGAGGTCAGCAGCCGATTCTGCTCTGCTCCCCGGCCGTGCGGCGACATTTGCGGAGACTGACGGACCGGTTATTGCATTCTGTGCCGGTGGTTGGCCTGAATGAAATCGATGCCATGGTGAGATTGCAGTCACTCGATACCATCCGGCTGGACTCAGAACTTCCGCAACCGTCGTGAGGTGAACAATGAAAGTCAAAACGTTTCATGCCTTGACCATGCAGGATGCGATTCGAGCGATCAAAGAAGAGTTGGGTCCGGATGCCGTTATTCTTTCATCCAAAGAAGTGCATCAAGGCGGCCGATTGATGAGTTATTTCAATAAGCCGGTGTTGGAGGTCATGGCGGCGGCTGAATACGATCCGTTGCCACCGATCAAGCCGTCACGGGACACGTCAGTTCCAAGCGAGCCACGAAAAGCTCCACAGGCGCCATCTTCTGCCAACACATGGACGCAGCCTGTTGGGCCGGAAGTTTTTCGTGACACCTTGCAGGGGATGTTAGCGAAACCTGCGCCTGCATCTCCTGGAATGAAGCCACCGGCGGTGTCGTCGCCGACTCCTCGGCAGGCGCGCCCGACAACGCCGCGGTCACTGGGTATAAAACAGAGTCGTTTGCAAGACCTGCGTAAAGAATTGCGCGAATTGAGCCGGGAGATCGGCGCGTCATTGCCGGCGGCCTCACAATCACTGAGCCAACATGCAGAGCCGGCCATCGCCTCGTTATGCCGCAATCTCGTGGCACAAGGACTGCGCCCGTCGAGTGCAGACAGGATCGGACGGTCGTTGAGCGTGGAACTGGCTCGCCGCAGTTCGGCGGAACCGCACGAGCTCCAGAATGCGTTAGCGAAGTGTCTGGCGCAAGACATTCGTGTGAGCGGATCTCTGCTCTCTGGTCAGGGAGATCGGACGATCGCCATGATGATCGGAACAAACGGAGCGGGAAAGACGGCGGCCATCACCAAACTCGCGACACACTATCAATTGGAAGAGAAGAAGTCCGTCGCTATTGTCTCGCTGGACACCTATCGATTGGCCTCAGTCGAGCAACTTCGAATGTATGCCGACGTGCTGGGCATCCCCTGCGAATCGGCGTTGTCAGCCAAACAGGCTGCGGCCTATGTCCGGAAGCATGCCGATGCGGATCTGATTCTGATCGATACGGCCGGTTTTGGAGAAAAGGATCTTGCCTTGGTGCACAGCCTCCACCAGCTCCTCAAAGCGGAACCGGAAGTGCAAACGCACGTCGTGGTCTCGGCCTCGACACGCGAGCAGGATTTGCAGCGTCAGGTGGCGCAGATTCATGCGCTCCCGCTCTTGCGGCTGCTGTTCAGCAAGCTCGATGAAACGGATTCTTTCGGGGCGCTGTACGAATTGAGTCACCAATCAGGAATTCCGTTGTCCTATTGGAGCGCCGGTCAGCGGGTTCCAGAGGATCTTGAAGTCGCCACCGCGCAACGGCTGGCCGAGCTTCTTGTCGGACGCCGGTATACCGTCCCGTTCCGATCGTCACTGGGCGCTCACGCGTCGACGGATCGGGCCCCATCACTTAGCGCCTACGAAGACACCATGAACATTGTTACACGGTAGGAGGAACGAACATGCAGAGCGGATCGTTGATATCTATGGCAGGGGACGTATCGGAGCGAGCCTCGTCGCTGCCCCACGTCATCGCCGTGGCCAGCGGTAAAGGTGGCGTTGGAAAAACGAACATCGTGGCCAATATGGCGGTGGGATTGAGTAAAGCCGGCCAGCGTGTGCTGGTGTTGGATGCGGATCTTGGGTTGGGCAATCTGGATATCTTACTGGGATTGGTGCCTGAGTATACCATCGAGCATGTGTTAGCCGGAACCCACACGTTGGATGACGTCATTGTCGATGGCCCGGGAGGCATCCGGATCTTGCCTGCCAGCTCGGGTGTTCCACAGCTGACCTCGTTGAGTGAATCGCAGCAAATGTTGCTCTTGGAACAACTGGAGGCGCTCTCGCAGGACGTTGACGTGCTCCTGATCGATACCGGGGCCGGGATTTCACCGAATGTGACCTTCTTTGCATCGGCGGCGCAGGATACCATTGTCGTCGTGTCCCCCGAACCCACGTCCCTCACAGATGCCTATGCCCTCATCAAGGTGTTGACCAGACAATATCGGGAACGTCGCTTCAAAGTGTTGGTCAACATGGCGAAGAGCCCGCGAGAAGCGGCAGAAGTGTTCAGAAAACTCGACACCGCGGCGGATCGTTTCCTGCATGTTGTCCTCGAGTATGTCGGCTATGTCCCCCAGGATGATTATGTTCCGCTGGCTGTGATGCGGCAAAAGGCGCTGCTGGAGCTGTTTCCAGCCTCGCCGGCGGCTCAGGCGTTGACGCGGCTGGCTGGGCAAGTTTTGCAGTGGCCGAAGCAGACTTTTCCTAAGAGTGCTGTGCAGCTTTTGTGGCAACGCTTACTTCAGACCACCGCAGTCATGTGATGGAGTCAAAGGCATATGTATTATGAGTAAAACGGCCGTTCATCGTGTCCATCAAGCGATTCCCAGCGGCGATGCGCATCGGGAACAACTGATCAAAGAGTTTGCGCATGTGATTCGAGCGATGGCGCATCGTCTGGCTTTTCGATTACCCGCGTACCTGGATGCCGAGGATCTGATCTCCGTGGGGACCATCGGCCTTATGGATGCGATGGAGAAATACGATCCTAATCGAGAAGCGAAATTCAAGACCTATGCAGAGTTCCGGATTCGTGGCGCCATGTTGGACGAAATTCGCTCGATGGATTGGATTCCACGTTCCGTGCATGAACGAATCGGTTTGCTGCAAAAGACGCATATTGTGCTCCTGAATCGACTGGGACGTCCTCCATTGGATGAAGAAGTGGCATCCGAGCTCAAGATGCCCCTGGATGAACTCGACGACTTTATCTCGCGGGCCCGGGGGGCCGTGATGATCAGTATCGATGACTTGGGACTTCAAGAGCCGGATGGGCACAAAGTCGTCAAGATGCTCGCCGATACGCATCACCCGGACCCCTTGTCCACCTTAGTGAACGAGCGAGAGCGCGAAGCGATCGGCGAAGCCATCCAAGGACTGCCAGAAAAAGAACGGCTGGTTCTGACCCTGTACTATTATGAAGAACTGACGATGAAGGAAATCGGGGAGCTCTTAAAAGTCACGGAATCCCGTGTATGCCAGATTCACACAAAGGCCATCCTCCGACTGAAAGCCTTTCTTCATGCCGACGGGTAGAGCACGGCACAAGCGGACTTGGTGCGAATTGCTCGCAGCCTGAGTCGGCCTTACCGTGATGGTTCGTGGCGGTTTGTGCCGGATCGAGTTTTTCCCATACATGCTCTTCAGTTCTCTCACTGAACAGCCGAGACAGAGGCATCACTTAGAAGGATGCTTCCGCCTCTTGTTCATGGACAGAGAACAACCTACATCGGCCAGCTCAACGCCCCTCACGTCTCCTGTCGGATACCGTGGGCCGTTCACCCTGGGTCTCTCCCGCCTGGGTCGCGCTCGCTCACGAGTCAGCGGATCGTCTCGTAAGAAATCCCTCGGCTGCTTTGCACTCGCTCTCATGACCGGCCTCTTCGCGGCCCATTGGCTCTTGAGTGCACCGGCGAGAACCCCGCTCGGCATGAACATTGGTGGCTCTCTGAGTAGCGCATCTCTCACCACTCCCGAATCAATAGTTGGCGGGATGGGGTTCCTCCTAAGCGTCTGTCTCAGCCTTGCTGGAATATGGTTTTGGCCGTTTTCCCGGCGAATCAAGATTCAACCCCGCGAAGAAAGCCTGGCGGCATACGACCATGTGACAGGCCTGCCCACGTTGCGCCTCTTCACCGTGCTCCTTGAGCAAGGGCTCACTCGGGCCTCACACATGGGCCGCAGTATCGGCGTGCTTGTGGCAGACCTTCACCAGTTTCGTCCGCTTCCGGCCTCGGTGACTACTCCCAATATCTCGTTGATCGTGCGAGTGCAGGCCGCCCGCATCAAGAGCGCGTTGCCCTCGAACAATACCGTCGCCCGGATCGGTGATCGGCGATTCGCGATTCTGATTGAAAACGTGGTCGCACGGGATGAGATCGATACCCTCGCACAGAATATTTATCGCACCATGTCGCTTCCCCTGATGATTGAAGGACAGGAGGTGTTGCTGACCTGTCAGATTGGTGGAGCCATGTATGGTTCCACTGCCGCATCAGGAGAAACTCTGTTGAGTCAGGCCGTGAAATCATTGGCCCTCGCGACCTCTGAAAATCCCATCCGATTTTCCGATTCGATCAG
Source organism: uncultured Nitrospira sp. (assembly GCA_964357985.1). Classification (GTDB taxonomy): domain Bacteria; phylum Nitrospirota; class Nitrospiria; order Nitrospirales; family Nitrospiraceae; genus Nitrospira_D. Next base: position 6,121 of record CAYHNM010000035.1, read on the forward strand.
TGAAGCTCCCAGCACGCCCTCCATGGCGATGCATTCGGCTGCCGGCGAATCCCTTTTGCGCTAGGCAACTTCTTCCTCATCAGCGGAACTATTCGCCGACCGAAAGAGATAGGGATGGCCCGTTCTCTTTCCGTCCGACTGTCGGTTAATTGACAGCCTGTCATATTCCCCCGCATTTCTCACTTCCCTCATCGAACAGGTCTACGCCGGCTGAGTGTCACGGTCTGGCATGCACGTTGCTGTATGTCCTTGCGAAACGAACTACCAAGGAGCCAAAACCGTGAATCGAGGTATCTATCCAATCCTGTCCGGCGCCCTCGCCCATGAGCGGCGGATGCAAGTCTTCGCCAACAACATGGCGAACGTGAACACGGCCGGGTTCAAGCAGGATGAGCAGACCTTCAAGGCGGTGTTCCCCAAGGCGCATCTTGCTATTCCATCAACGCCGGGAACCGTCTCCCTCGCCAACCAAATCGTGGCCAAACCTTTCGGCCCGACGGAACGCGTGTATACGGCACCGAATGCGGTCAAAACAACATATGACGCAGGACGGATTCGCCTGACCGGAAACCCTCTCGATCTCGCCATCCAAGGCCGCGGGTTCTTAGAAGTCAAAACACCTCAAGGCACACGCTTTACCCGCAATGGCATGCTGTCGCTCGACAATCACCGTCGCCTTGTCACCAATCTCGGATATCCGGTGATGGGGACGAAGGGGGAGCTGAAGATTCCCGTCGGGAAAATGGACATTTCCAATCAGGGAGAAATTAAAGTCGACGGCAATCCCGTCGGCGCCATCAAGGTTATGGATTTCCCCGATACCAACATGCCGCAAAAATACGCGGAAGGTATGTTCATCTCCGATAAGGGGTTCCCTGCCAAAACGCCCCAAGTCCAGGTCGGGCATATCGAAGATTCCAACGTCAATTCCATCGGTGAGATGGTCAAGATGATCGAAGGCATGCGCGGGTACGAATCGGCTCAGAAGTTGATTCAAACCCTGGACCGGATGGCTGAAACAGCCATCCAAGAAGTCGGACGAGTGGCTTAGGAGGCGATTATGATTCGGGCAATGTGGACAGCCGCCACCGGAATGACGGCACAACAGATCAACGTGGATACCGTGGCCCACAACCTGGCCAACGTCAACACCAACTCGTTCAAGCGCAGCCGGGCGGAGTTTGCCGATCTGCTCTACCAAATCCAACGATTGCCGGGCACCAGCGCGTCGAACGTCGGTGTGTTTCCCGTCGGTATTCAAGTCGGCGCCGGTGTCCGTCCCACGACGGTGTCGAAGGAATGGCTCCAGGGCAACATGCGCCAGACCAATAACGATCTGGACGTTGCCATCGATGGCCCCGGGTTCTTCCAAGTGTCCAGACCGGATGGAACCATCATGTACACCAGGAACGGTTCGTTCAAACGCGACAACGTCGGCAATTTGGTCACCGGCGACGGCGACTTATTGAATCCCGTGATTACGATCCCCTCCGGTGCGCTGAAGATGGACATCGGTCAGGATGGCACGGTATCCGTTCTGCTCCCTGGCGTGACTCAGGCTTCCCAAATCGGCCAAATCCAGCTCACACGATTTGATAATCCAGCCGGGCTGGTCGCAATGGGAAACAATCTATTCATCGACAGTTTTGCGTCCGGCCCTCCGACGCAGGGTACAGGGGGATTCTCCACCGGATTCGGGACCATCCAGCAGGGCTTCCTAGAAAGTTCGAACGTCAACCTCGCTGAGGAAATGGTCAATATGATCATTGCGCAGCGAAGCTACGAAATTAACTCGAAAACGATTCAAGCGTCTGACGAGATGATGTCCATCGCGAACAATCTCAGACGATAAGGAAGACGCTATGACCAGTATTCGCATCATCGCCGTCGCTTGTATGCTCGCCGCCGGAGTCAACCCAGCCATCGGCGCCACTGCGGAGAAGCTCGCCAAACCGGTATCGATTGGAGGGCAAGGGCCCAACGGACCGGCCCTCGGCAAGTTGGATTCGACTCGGCCGACGATGCGGGAGCTGCATTTTGAGCAGATCCAGAAAACCATTCAGAGATTTCTCGAAGGGGAATGGGGAACGCGGGTGAAATCGGTGCAGGTCACCCTTCTGGAACCGCTGGACCCGATCAAAATCCCGGTCGGGGTAATTGAACTGCAGGTCCCTTCCGTTGCCGGAGGCTCCACGACGATGGGACGCAGAAGCTTCTCCATTCAGGTCATGGTCAATGGGAATCCTTGGAAGACCGTTGAGGCTCTCGCTGATATTTCCGCCATGATTGATGTGGTCGTACCATCCCGCTATTTGAAGTCTGAAGAAACGATCGAGCCGGATGATCTGACGACAGCGCGGATCGTCACCTACGATGTGAAACATCCCTTCATCACGGACCCGGAGGCCGTCATTGGAAAGAGCACAGTTCGTCCACTCCAGCCGAATACTCCGTTGCGTCCGACCTTCCTGAAAAAGCCGTTTATGGTCAAAAAGGGGGACCACGTCATGATTGAAGCACGGCGTGGCAACTTCTCTGTTCAAACATCAGGCGTGACGAAGGGGAGTGGACAAGTCGGACAGACCGTAATGGTAGCAAACCTTGATTCCGGGCGAGAGCTGCGCGCGAAGATTGTCGCTCCGGGTCTCGTACAAGTGGAGTTTTAGGAACACGCATGCGAGTTGCAAACATTCGTACATGCTGTGTGGTGATGGCTGGCCTGACGTTAAGTGCCTGTAGTTTTCTGCCCACCGCCTCGACTTCAACCAAGTTGACCGTGCCATCATTGCCTCCGCCCAAGACTCT
>CAYHNM010000036.1:0-8883 GCA_964357985.1 uncultured Nitrospira sp.
ATTGTCGGCCAGTTTGTGACCCTCCCTGGCTGGGGCGCATTCGGAGACCGTTTTGGGAACAAGGCGCTGCTCACCTTTACCGGATTGCTGGTGGCGCTTCTCCCAATGCTGTATCTGATCAGCACGACCTAGCTGTTCCTGGTGCTCGTGAATTTCTTTGGAGGGGTCGTCTGGGCGGGACTGTCGCTGGGACCGAGCAACTACGTCTTCGATGCCGTGCGCCCGGCGGATCGGGCAAAGGCAGTTGCAGTCTCTAGTCCCGTGAATGCGATCGGATGGGCCATGGGCACGCTTGTCGGCAGTTGGCTCATCGGCACCGCGCCGGGGGATCTCCAATTCGAATCCTTTCGCATTGATCCTGTATCAAATCTCCCGTTTATCTTCTTCATCTCAGGAAGCCTGCGACTCGTCATCTCTCTGACCTTGCTCCGAACATTTCACGAACCCCGGCATGTCGAACAGCGAACCCCTCGGCGATTATTTCTGGAACTTCCGCTGATCAAACCCTTGAGGGCGTTGCTCCTTCGACTGCCGGAGAAATCCTCTCGCTAGCGCGGCATCGCGGGATCGGCCGAGCGGCCCTGCTCTTCCAGCTTCAATTTCTCGAAAGCCTTGTCGGCATGACCGCGCACCTGCTCCGGCGTCATCGTAGAGGTCGACTTCGGTGCCTCGCTCGCACAACCACCAAGACCGAGAAGCAGGCTCGCCATAACCGCCCCGGCTCCCATCACTCGAACTCGATTCTTCATAGCCTCCCCTTTCCTCCAGCCTATGGACCACCTCGATCCAACCGCATCCTTCTAACAAGCATCATACGCTTTCATGTCACCCAACGCCACGACACCCCCTTCGTTGACTCGCTCAAGGGGCCAGAGTATTCTGATTCTCTACTACTGATTCCAATGAACGATTGAGGTAATCATGTCGTTACGAGACCGCTTAACAGAAGATTTGAAACTGGCGATGAAATCGAGAGATCAGCTTCGGATGGATGTCATCCGGATGGTCAAGGCCGCGATCATGAACAAGGAGATGGAACTCAAGAAGGATCTGGACGACGCGGAGATGAGCAAGATCATGACGACCTTGATCAAGCAACGCCGTGACTCCGTCGAGCAGTACGAAAAGGCCCAGCGCCCTGAGCTGGCTGCAAAAGAACGCCAGGAAATCACCATCATTGAAGGCTATCTCCCTCAAGCGCTCTCCCCGCAGCAGCTTGCGGACCTTGTCGATAGCGTGATCACTGAGTCAAGCGCGAGCTCACTGAAAGACATGGGCACGGTCATGAAAGCGGTGATGGTCCGCCTGGCCGGGCAACCCGTCGACGGAAAGATCATCAGCGATCTCGTCAAGTCAAAACTCCAATAGACCATTTCCTAGCCCCACTCGGACTCCCCATCCGCATTTGCTATACTTAGGAAATATTCTGTGGAGAGGGTAGACCGTCCATACCCTCTCCAGTTTTTCCTGCAATCGTCCGTTAAGGGAAAGTATCATGGCCATTCTTATTGTCGATGACTCCCCAGACCAGCACCTGCTTCTGCGCTCGCTCCTGACCAAGGCGGGGCACGGAGATATCCTGACAGCGGAATCCGCCAAAGCCGCGTTCGTCACCCTCAATCTGGAGGGAACAACGCTGCCCACTCCGGTCGATCTCATTCTCATGGACGTGCTGATGCCGGAGCTTGACGGCGTCTCTGCCTGCCGACAAGTAAAAAGTACCGGCCACCTCCGCGACATCCCGATCATCATGGTCACCGCAAAGAACGACCTCAGCAATCTGAAAGAGGCCTTTGCCGCCGGGGCCATGGACTACATCAATAAGCCCGTGAACAGCGTGGAACTCCTTGCCCGCGTCTCTTCTGCCCTGGCGCTCAAGCACGAGATGGATTGCAGGAAAGAGCGGGAGAGCGAGTTGCAGCGGAGCAACGACGAATTGCAGCAGGCACTCAAAGAAGTGAAAGTCCTTCGCGGACTGATTCCGATTTGCGCCTCCTGTAAGAAAATCCGCAACGACGGGGGCTTCTGGCAGCAGCTGGAAGAATATCTCTGCGATCATTCCGAGGCCGAATTCAGCCATGGCCTCTGCCAGCCCTGTGTCAAAAAGCTTTATCCTGGTGTTTATCCAGACTAGCTGGTACGGTTCCTCAAGCGTCTTACTACGAGCACATTACACACATGGCTATTCTGATCGTCGACGACTCTCCCGATGATCGCTTGCTGTTGCAATCGATCCTCTCCGCCGCCGGATACGAGCAAATTCTCGTGGCCGAATCGGCATCCCATGCCTTCAAACTCATCGGATTGGATAACGGGAAACAAGCCACGGCCAGGGTCGACTTGATTCTCATGGACATCCTCATGCCGGCCATGAGCGGGATCGAAGCCTGCCGCCAGATTAAAGCGAACGACCGATTCCGGGATACGCCCATTATCATGGTGACCGTCAAGACAGACCCGGTGGAACTCCAGCTCGCGTTCGCCGCCGGCGCCATGGACTACGTCGCCAAGCCCGTCAATAAGATCGAACTGCTGACCCGCGTGCGGTCGGTGCTTCGGCTGGTTCACGAGATCGACCGCCGGCGGGCGCGCGAGCAGGAACTCCTCGAAGTCATGCGGCAGTTGCAGGAAGCCAACCAGATGCTGCTCCGCCTCTCATGCCTGGACGGCCTGACCGGCATTACGAATCGGCGTCAGTTCGACGATTTCCTTGACCAGGAATGGCGGCGCGCCGTCCGCGAATCTACTCCTGTCTCGCTGATCATGTTCGATATCGATCGATTCAAAACGTATAACGACAGCAAAGGTCATACAGCTGGAGATGAGTGTCTCAAACAAGTGGCCACGGCCGTCACGGGAGCCGTCAACCGTCCTGGCGACCTGGTAGCCCGCTACGGCGGGGATGAATTCGTCATCGTCCTTCCCGGCACCGGCATCGACGGCGCGGCGCAAGTCGCCGAAGGTCTCCGCCGACGGGTCGAGGAGTTACGAATTTCTCATACTGACGACGCCCTGGTGACGGTGAGCGTCGGCTATGCCAGCATGGTTCCCAATCGCCATACCTCGCCGACCGACTTGATCAAGGCCGCCGACCAAGCGCTCTACCAGGCCAAACAGGAAGGCCGGAACCGTGTCAAACCAGCCGGGCTCCTCTCCTTGGTACAAGACACCCGCGACAGCTAAGCTCGGTCAAGAAGATCACCCGAACTGGTCCAGAAGAGAGCGGCATGCCACGTCCCCCAGATCTTCCTCGACGAAAATCGGCAAGGCCATCGGCCGCTGCTCCCCGCCGACGAGCCAGCACCACCCCATCGACTACACGTAGTGCCACGCCGAAACAACCTCACACCACTCCGGCCCTACTCTTAGAGCAATACCAGGATGCCCTGAGAACCCTCGCCCATAATGACGCGCTGACCAGCGGAGATCTGTCCGCCGCATTTCAGGCCATTACCTCCGCGTGCGGAAACCTCTTGCAAGTGGACCGTGCCAGCATTTGGCTCTTCGATAAGAACCGGCTCGCCATATCCCAGATCGATCTGTATAAACGAGGCACGCACCCCACCCGGCCTGATACCACCCTCACGGTCGCGGACTACCCGCTCTACTTCCGCGCACTCGCCGGCGAAGAACATGCGATCTCCGCCCACGATGCTTTGTCTGATCCACGCACTGCCGATTTTGCCGAAACCTATCTGCGCCCCCTCCGCATCGGTGCCATGCTCGATGCCCCGATCCGACAAAAGGGGCAAGTCGTTGGCGTTCTCTGTGCCGAACATGTCGGTGGGCGCCGTCAATGGACACCCTACGAAGCGCACCTCACCAGCTCCCTTGCCACCATGGCCACGCTGGCGCTGGAAGCCGCCGAACGACGGGAGGTCGAACAGGCCCTCCGAATTGCCAAAGACGCCGCCGAAGTGGCGAGTCAGGCGAAGAGCGAGTTTCTCGCCAGCATGAGTCATGAAATTCGCACACCCATGAATGCCATTATCGGCATGGCAGACCTGCTCTGGGAAACCCAGATGACCCCGGAGCAACGGAAATACCTGCGCATCTTTCGACGGGCCGGCAGCAATCTCCTGAACCTCATCAACGACATTCTCGACTTATCGAAAGTCGAAGCAGGCCATCTGGAACTCGAATCCATCGACTTCGACCTGAACGAAGTCCTCGACAAAGCCGTCGAGATTCTCGCCATGCGCGCGAATGAAAAGGGGTTGGAGCTCGCCTGTCATCTGGCACCGGAAGTCCCCTCATCCCTCATCGGCGATCCCCATCGCCTCAACCAGATTTTGATTAATTTGATCGGCAACGCCTTGAAGTTTACCGACAAGGGCTCCGTGATCGTCCGCATTACCAATGAGCCGGGTGCCGCCATGCCGGGTGTAATCCGCTTTTCCGTCACGGACACAGGAATCGGAGTTCCGCCGGAGCAACTGGCAAAGATCTTCGAAAGCTTCACCCAAGCCCATAGTTCGACCGCCAGACATTACGGAGGGACCGGATTGGGTCTGACCATTTCCAAACACTTAGCGGAACGGATGAACGGGCGCATCTGGGCTGAAAGCACGGTGGGACAGGGCAGTACGTTTCATTGCACGCTCGCCTTTGGCATCACCTCCAACCCACCTGTGAGCAGGATGATCCCGCAGATCAACTTGTCAGGCGTGCATACCTTAGTCGTAGATGACCACCCCACCAATCGCCTGATTCTCAGGGAGACGCTAGGCGCCTGGGGAGCCGCCGTTTCCGAGGCGGAGAACGGTCCGGCGGGCCTGGCCGAACTCCGGCGCGCAGCGGATTCTGCCACACCGTACGAACTGCTCCTGCTGGATTGCCGCATGCCTGGCATGGACGGATTCGCCGTGGCCGAAGCGTTGAACTCCTCGCCTATTCGAACAGGACTGACGGTCATCATGCTCACGTCCAACCACTGGGCCGACGATATTGCCCGCACCTATGATCTTGGATTGGGCGGCTATCTCGTCAAGCCGATCCGACGATCCGATCTGTATCAAACAATCGGCATTGCCTTGGGACGCACCAAAGGCACACCTGTACCTGTGGCTGACACCGCCATCCCGGAACACACCACTCCGGCAACATCCCTGCGAGTGCTGCTGGTTGAAGATTCCGCAGACAATCAGCTCCTGATCCGTTCCTATCTCAAGAGCACCAGCCACCGCCTCGATATCGCCGATAACGGGGCCATCGCTGTCGAGAAATTCAAGAACGGCCACTACGATCTCATTCTGATGGATATGCAAATGCCTGTGATGGACGGCCTGACCGCGACGAAAACTATTCGCCGGTGGGAGCGCGATCACGATCTGCCAGCCACGCACATCATTGCCCTCACCGCCCTGGCCCTGAAGGAAGAAGCCGTGAAGATCTTCGAGGCCGGGTGCAATACACACATGACCAAACCCGTAAAAAAAACGACCCTCCTCGAGCTCTTACAAGCCTGTAAAGGACACCGCCCATGACCAATCCGAAGCTCGCCTCTCCCGAACACATCACCGTCTACATCGATCCAGACCTGGAGGATATCATCCCCACCTTCCTGGCCAACCGCCAGAAAGATCTTCAGACACTTCGCACCGCCATGACCGAAAAGGATTTCGAGACGATTCGCATCCTGGGCCATCGCATGCGGGGCGACGGAGGCGGTTATGGGTTCAACGCTATCAGCGACATCGGCGGCGTGATGGAGTTAGCGGCAGGCCGACGCGACGAGCCCGCAATCCAGAGACAGACCGCCGCCCTCGAAGACTTTCTCTCCCGCGTCCACATCATCTACCGCGCATAATCGAACCCGGGAAAGCCGCTTCCCGCACTCAGCGGACAACCAGCACAGAGCAAGTGCTGTGCTGTACCACGCGCGTTGACACGCTCCCCAACAAGACCCGCCCGATGGCGCCGAGCCCCTTGGCCCCGGTCACGATCAGATCCGCCTTATGCGCCTTGGCGACTTTGAGAATCTCCTCGGCCGGTTTGCCCAGCTTCGGAGCCTCTTGAACTTGAAACCCGGCCTTTGCCAGCTTGTCGGCATACCGCTGAACAATCGCCTTACCCGTCTCCCGCACTTCCGGATATTTGAGGAAGGGCATCGCGTGCACCACGGTGACGTTCACCGGTTGCTCTTCCGGCCCGTTCGGCTGGGCCGTCAGATTCCTGAGGAGAAATCGAACCGCCTTATCTGATGCAGCAGATCCATCGATCGCCAGTACGATCTGCTTGAGCGGACGAGACGCCTCTTTCACAATAAGCACCGAACACGCGGCATGATGAATCGCATGAGTCGAGATACTCCCCAGCATGAAACGATCCAATGCGTCCAGACCTCGTGATCCAAGCGCCAGTAACCCGACCCCTCGTGAGGCATGCTTGGTGATCGTCGAGGCCACCGCGCCACGCTCCAGAGTGACCGTGCCGCTTATGCCCAATGAAGAGAGTACGTCCTTCGACTCCGTCTTCGCCGCCTTCGCCGCAGCTTCCATGCGTTTCACTTCTTGCTGGATATATCGCTCGGTCCCCACCACCACCGGCTGAATCATGAACGGCGCCCGGAGACTGGCCACATCCACCACATGCAAAACACGCAACACCGGCTTCACCGTCAGCGGGAGTCTCGCAGCCCATTCAATAGCCCATCGGCCGTATTTCGATCCATCGGTCGCCACAAGCACTTTCATAGGTCCTCCATCAGCCACAAGATTAGAACGACACCATTTTTACTTTGGGAGCCAATCGCCGCACATCGTCCATGCGGCACAGCTGATTCCCCGGCGCCAACGTGGCCGCGGTCCCCGCCGCCGTCGCGATACGCGCACATTCTTCCAGCCCTTTTCCTGATGCGTGAGTGAAAACAAATCCTGCAACGGCAGAATCGCCCGCCCCCACCGTGCTCCGGACCGTCACCGGCGGTGGCGTCGCACGGTACCGTTCCTGCGGACCGATGAGCAAGATGCCGTTGGATCCTCGAGACACGATAACCACTTCGACTCCAGCATGGTGCACCGGCTCGACCGCGCGAAGAATAGCAGCTTCCGATCCGAGCGGCTTTCCGGTCAACCGGCGGAGCTCGTTGACATTCGGTTTGATAGCAAACGGCTTTGCCCGGAGGCCCGATTTCAGACAGGGACCATCCGCATCCAATACCGCTCGGGCACCGCGCGACTGGACTAATGCGATGATTTGGCGATAGGCGTCAGTCGGAACCCCTCTCGGAAGACTCCCGCTCACCACCACGTAGGCATCCCGAAGATTGAGCAACGTGAGATGCCCGAGAAAGGCGGCCCATTCTGACTTCGTCACCATCGGACCGCGCGAATTGAGCATGGTCTGAGTCCGGCGCCGCGCGGTGGTCACGATGATATTACGCCGTGTATCCTGCGCAATAGGCGTGAAATAACAAGTCACCCCCTCCGCCTTCAGCAACTCGATCATGACCTGACCGGTATGTCCGCCAATAAACCCCAGCGCCATGCTGTCCCCGCCGAGCTGCCGGATCGCGCGCGACACATCGATCCCTTTCCCGCCGGCATAGAGGCACTCCCCTTTGACTCGATTGGCGTCGTCCACGCGCAGATCGTCGACATCGAGAAAATGATCCAGTGCCGGATTGAGCGTAATCGTGTAAATCATGTGATCCGTCCAGCCTCGCGACTCCTCTCGCTTAATGAGAGGGCTCCCTGTCCTGTGTGCTGTGCCGAAGATACACGAACCAATACACCAAGGCTACGAGTCCCGTCCCGCCGATGACATTACCAACAGTGACCACCGCAAGGTTGACCCAGGCCCCCGTCCAGGCGATCGGATCGCTCCCCGAAGTCGTCAACGCGATCCCCAGAGGCAGAAAAAACATATTAGCCACAGAATGTTCGAATCCGCAGGCGACGAACGCACTGATAGGAAAGACGATCGCCAGAATCTTATCCGCCACACTTCTCGCCGCCATACAGAGCCAGACGGCTAGGCAGACGAGCACATTGCAAAGCACGCCTCGCGCCAGCGCCGACAGGGGATCAAGCGTGACTTTTGCCCGCGCAATCCGGATCATGGTCTCGCCGACCGCGCCATCGCTCAGCTGAGGGATGCCGGCCAGCAACACCAGGACAACCGTCCCGATGGCGCCAGCCAGATTTCCGAGATAGACCAATCCCCAGTTGCGCAACACTTGCGCACTAGTCACACGACCGGCGGCCCAAGCCATCGCCATCAAATTATTGCCGGTGAACAATTCAGCGCCGCCGACCACCACAAGAATCAACCCGAGGCTGAACGCCACCCCTCCTGTTAGGCGGGTCAACCCAAAATGGCCCGATTGGTTCGGCCCGGCGGTGATCGTCACCGTATAGAACAACCCGCCCAAAGCGATGAAGGCCCCGGCAAGTACCGCCAGCGCGACCAGTGCCGCTGCCGAAGCCGTCGCCTTTCCAACCCCGCCGTCACGCACCCGTATAGCCACCTCCGCAGGGGCGTATGCGTCTGGCATGGGCACAATCGTAGGTGAAGAAATGGGCATCGGCACGTTCAGCAAATCAGTCTTACATGAATAGCTTCCAGTTCCCGCTCATCATCGGTATCCAATTCCTCCCGAACAATAGACTCGACCCGCACAACCGAGACTTTATACTCCGGACAACGAGACTGGTCGTCTGAACTTGAGGAAAGCAGCGAATTCACGTCACTCGCAGGAAAATGGAAGCTGGTGAAGAGCTGTCCTGGCTGCACACGCTCGCTGAGCACCACCGGCAGGATCGCCTGGCCCCTCGGGCTGACGAGCCGCACCAGATCACCCGCCGCAAACCCCAATCTGGCCACGTCCTCCGGATGCATCTCCAGCGCATCGACATCCACCACCTCAAGAATATCCGTCCG
>CAYHNM010000037.1:0-1354 GCA_964357985.1 uncultured Nitrospira sp.
GGGTGAAGCCAGGCGACCACTTATCACACTGTCCGAATTTCCGGAGCCCCCTCTCTACGAACACGCGACGGCACCTCGGGCAGTGAACCCGCCAGCCGAGAGATCGCGGGCCCGCAGGTCCGTTGGTCGTCGCGCCCGCGGCACCGGTGTCCACACTGTGAGCAGCGGGCAGTTTTTTTCGGCGCCGGAACACCAGCACCCTAGCGGCGCGGTCCCCGAAGACGCCGACGAGCCGGGAGGCTGCCACGAAGCCCGGAAGTGAGAACAGGGCACGAAGTGATGTGGGGGTATTCATGCGGCGACTCTGCTCCAGAACCTGCACCAGTTTCAAGCGGGGGAGAATGTCAGGAATGCCGCATCAGGCAAGGCGATCACCCAGGATTGGACCGCAGAATGACCCACTCGAATCCGCGAAGACCCAAAATACGTGACTTGCTGCTCACGCAGAATTCACCTGTTTGTTGACGATAGACCGAGGTTCTGCCATTCTGATAAAAAATTTATGGAGAGGATTCATGGCGACTATAAATGCAAGCGCGAGAAAAGTTGCTGTCGTAGGACTTGGCTATGTAGGGCTCCCCATTGCCGTCGCATTCGGCAAGCAAGGGCCGGTTGTTGGATTCGACATTAATAAAACCAAGATTGATGAACTGAGGCGAGGGGTTGATCGTACGGGAGAAGTGTCGCCCGCAGATCTTAAGGCCTCGCAGGTGCAGTACACATGGGAGCCAGCCGAGCTTAAATCAGCTGATTTCATTATTGTCGCGGTCCCGACGCCTATTAATGAGGCGCTTCAGCCTGATTTTACAGCCTTGCAGAAGTCATCCGAGCTGATCGGCTCGAATTTGGCTCCTGGCACCATTGTTGTTTATGAGTCGACGGTCTATCCCGGTGCCACGGAAGAAGTGTGTTTGCCCATCCTCGAAAAGATGTCCGGGATGAAGGCCGGGGTCGATTTCAAGATCGGATATTCTCCGGAGCGCATCAATCCCGGGGACAAGGAACACACGCTTGAAAGAATCATCAAGGTCGTTTCGGCGCAGGATGCTGAATCGCTGGAAATTGTTGCGAAGACCTATGAGACAGTGGTGAAAGCCGGAATCCACCGTGCGTCAAGTATCAAGGTGGCAGAAGCTGCCAAGGTGATTGAGAATACGCAGCGCGACCTCAATATTGCGCTGATGAATGAGCTGGCGTTGATTTTTCATCGGTTGGGAATCGATACGAAGTCGGTCTTAGAAGCCGCAGGTACGAAGTGGAATTTCCTGAGATTCTCACCTGGCCTCGTCGGTGGCCATTGTATTGGGGTTGATCCCTATTACCTGACGGCGAAAGCTGAGTCGGTGGGGTACCA
>CAYHNM010000037.1:1454-4540 GCA_964357985.1 uncultured Nitrospira sp.
CAACGAGTGGGGACGGACCTGTAGGTTCCAACCTTCACGGGGTTCCTCAAACTACTGCCTATTGACAAGATCTTTCTGAACTTCTCAATATGTAGTATAAGTACCTTGACGTGTCTGGTATCAAACTTCCATCCTTCCGGGCTGTTCTTCTGATGGTCTCAAGAAAGGCTGCTGGCGTTGTGATGTGGAGTCTACTGATTCGAGTCGATAAGTTTTTCCCCCACTCAGGGCACGTTGCCCCGTTGCTTCTTTCTCTTGTTCTTCTCTCGGGTTGTCTCGCCTCTCAGGATGCGAAGCGCGGTGATCAGCATTTGGCAGCCGGGAATTGGGAGGAGGCCAGTCTCGCCTACAAGGAGGCCTTGAAGAATGATCCATTTGATCCAGGTCTCACCAGCAAGTACGCGATGGCGCGAGAACGAGCGGCAGGCCTCTATCATGACCGCGGGCAGGCGTTTCTCAAAGAGCGGCAAATGGATCTGGCGATTGAGCAGTTCAAGCGGGCGCTGACGATTGAGCCTGCCAATCTTGCTCATCAGGCCAGTCTGGCGGAAGCGACCCGATTGAAAGAGGCTCGCTCGCATTTCCGTGAAGCCGAACGGTTGGCCCAGCTCGGTCGAACAGATGAGGCGATGGGAGGCTATACCAGGGCTGCTGAGCTGGATCCTACCTTCAAAGATCCTCTTGAAAGCATCAGCCGATTGACGGAAGAGCAGCAAGCGGCCATGCGCGGCGACCGCCTGAAGCAGCCGGTGACGATGCGATTCAAGAACGCAGGGATCAAAGAGGTATTGGAGGGAGTGGCGAAGGTCGGTGGGTTCACCCTGATCTTTGATAAAGATGTCCGGAACGATCCGATTTCCATCGGGGTTCAGGATACGCCATTTGAGGACGCGCTGAACTTAATCTTAAACAGCAATAGTCTTTTTTCCAGACAGGTCTCGCCCGGAGTCCTCATCATCAGCCCGAACACCAAGCAGAAGCAGGAACAGTATCAGGATCTGATGATCCGGACGTTTTATCTTTCGACCGCCAAGGCTAAGGATATGTTGGTGTTGCTCAAAAGCATGCTGGACTCCAAGCGGATGCATGCCAATGAACAGCTCAATGCCATCGTGATCCGTGATCAACCGGAGAAACTGGATTTAGCAGAGCGGATCATTCTTGCCAATGACCGGCAAGAGCCGGAAGTCCTCTTTGATCTTGAAGTGCTGGAAGTCAATCGCACCAAGAATCAGACGTACGGATTGAATTATCCCAAGCAGGCCGGCGCCGGACTTATTCCACCTGGGTTTACGGGAACCCTGGCGGCAGATCCTGTCCAAATGACCTATCGCCAACTGACGAGTCTTGGGCCGGACAGTTATCTGTTTCGTCTTCCAACAAGTGTCTTGCTCGATTTCTTCAAGCAGGAGTCTGACGCCAAGACGCTGGCTGCGCCAAAAGTGCGGGTGGTGAACAATAAGAAGGCCGAGATTAACATCGGAGACAAACAACCGATCCTCTTGTCGACCACCAATGTATTGCCTGGGCAGGCGGCAACCGGGGCTGTGCCGACGACCTCAACCGTTACGTCGATTGAGTTTCGGGACACCGGAGTCAAGCTCACGGTGGAGCCGTCCATTCGATTGGGCAACGAACTTTCCTTGAAGATGAAAGTTGAAGTGATCCGCATCGGCGACCAGGTGACTTTACAAGCCTCTCCGCCGATCCAGCAATTCCGTTTCGGCAATCGCTCGGCTGAAACGACGCTCAATATGCGTGACGGGGAGACCATCGTGCTCGGCGGATTGATTCAGGAAGAGGATCGCAAGACTCGTGTGACTATGCCGTGGATCGGTGATCTGCCTCTCATCGGGAATTGGCTCAGCTCATTCAAAACGGAACGTGTGACGACTGAAGTCATCTTGACGATTACCCCTCGTATCATGCAGTCCCCGTTGGCACCTGGATCAACCAACCAGGCCTTCTGGTCCGGGACTGAGACGAGTTATGCGACCACGCCGCTGTTCTCAAGTTCCCCCAAAAAGACGCTTGCACATCTCTCCGGCAGTCAGACTGGACTCGGATCACTCTCTCCCGTCGGCATACGTTCCAAGAATGATACGGCTTCAGCCGCCTCTCTGATGAAGGCCGCAGTCAGTGGCCCGACCCTTTCTATTCAGCCTGGTGATACTGCGGTCCAAGTCGGAAAAGAGATCAAGCTTTCGATCATGGATGGGCGTCTTCAGGCATCGGCCGATGGTGTCTTCCAGTTGGAGTACGATCCGCTGGTGTTGCACTTCAAGCGAATTAGCGATGCGGAGCTGCTTGATGCGGCTACCTCTGGAAACGAAGGTGGGGGTGAGGACACAGGGAAGTTGACGTTTCGCCTGTCTAAAGCGGACAGCCGTGCTCCTCGATCTGTGACGGTCACGTTTGCGGCTGCCGCCGTCGGTGTTTCTCCGGTTAGGGTTGAGCTCGCTGCGGCTGATCGAGAAGGTGCAGTACAAGCGACCGAAGTCGGGACAGGAGTCGTGAGGGTCCGGTGAAAGAGTCGGGAGTCACGCTTCTTGAGCTTCTTGTCACCATGACGATCGTCGTGATTCTCGCCTCAATCGCGATGCCCCTGAGCAAGGTCACGACGCAACGACGGCAGGAAATCGAATTGCGCCAGCAATTGCGGACTATCCGAGCGGCCATTGATACCTTCAAGTTGGAATGGAATCGAGATGGCGATACGCTGCTCGGGCCTGTCTGTCTGAAGAACAAGCTGACCTGTAAAGATGTGACCAGCATCTATGGGTATCCCAAGACGTTGGATGCGCTTCTCGGGGTCAAATTGACCGGGGAGGAAGCGACGGTTCGCGGGACGACGATGCGGCGATACCTTCGAGGAATGCCCGTCGACCCGCTCACCGGGAAGATCGACTGGATACTTCGTTGTTATAAAGACAGTCCGAAGCCGTCCAGTTGGTGTGGCGAGGATGTCTATGATGTGGTGACCCAAAGTGAGGCCGTAGCGCTGGATGGAACGAAGTATCGAGATTGGTAGGCGTGGCGCACTCAACGCAAGGGGTTTTACCCTTATTGAGTTGATGATCGTGATT
>CAYHNM010000037.1:4640-8863 GCA_964357985.1 uncultured Nitrospira sp.
TCCCAGCGCACGATTGCGGAGCTTCGCTCGGAGCTTGAGTCCAGGCGGCAAGAGTTAGCGGATTCCCAAATTGCTCGCGCGCAGATGGAAGGGCGAATTCGGGAAGCTGAACGGCGGCTGACGGAGGCACGTCATATCATTGATCTTCAGCGCGAGGAGCTGACGTCATCCCGGACTGAGCGGCAACGGGTTTCCCAGGCCGGCACTGCGTTGCAGAACCAGCTCAAGCAACTCCAGAAACAATTGTCGAAGATGGGAAAACAGTTTGAACGCGGCGGCGAAACCGGCGCCGCACCGGCCAACCTGTCTTCGGTAAACACCCGTCCGTCTGCGGTGCGTCCTGTCAATATGGATTCATCCCCTCATGGCGTTGAGAAGTCACGTGTGGCGGTGATTCCGGCTGAGACGCTGCCATCCGAAGCGATCATTGATGGCAGAGAGCATTCGTCGTCGTCGGCCGACCATCCTACCAGTCTCTCGGTGAAGCCTGGGGATACACTGTGGAGCATTGCGCAGCGATTTCATATCACGGTGCAGGAACTCATGGCTGCGAATGAGTTAGCCGATAATCGAATTCTCATTGGGCAAGCCCTTCGGCTCCCTGGTCATGTCGCATCCGGGACGCCTCCACTCGATAAGACTGAGTAACCATACGCCCCGTCTCTCGGGGACGCAGGTATCTATTCATGGCCATCTTCACCTACAGAGTTGCTCGGTCCGACGGCTCAATCGTTGACGGGCAGATCGAAGGGGTCGAAGAAGCCGCGGTGCGTGGCAAGCTAGAGGCTCAAGGCCTCTTGGTCTTCACCCTCCATCAGCGAAGAGGTGTGGCCTCCGGCCATGCTGCCTCGAGTCGGTCCTGGGGAAAGCTCCCTCTGGGAGAGTTTCTGATTTTCAACCAGGAGTTTTTGGCATTGGTGAAGTCGGGATTGCCGGTGTTGCGAGTGTGGGAGTTGCTTATTGAGCGGGCTCAGCACACGGGATTTCAACAGGCGTTACGGGATGTACGGCAGGATATTCGAGGAGGGTCGGCGTCGTCCGACGCGTTAGCCAAACACCCAACCTATTTCCCCGAGTTGCATATCGCGACGGTCAAGGCGGGAGAGCAATCGGGTAATCTTCCCGAGGTTCTGCAGCGGTACATCGGGTATCTGAAGCTGATGATGGCGCTGCGCCAAAAAGTGACGAAGGCCCTATCCTATCCGTTGTTTTTGGTGTTGATCGGAGTGGGCGTCATTGCCTTCTTGCTCACCTATGTGATGCCGACCTTTGTGTCAGTGTATGGAGAGAATGCGAAGCGGCTTCCATGGGCGACTCAATTGCTGATGGATATTGTGCAGCATGGCGAGGCCCAGCTTATTCCGGCGCTGCTCCTGGTCGGTGCGAGCGGGTTGGGCTTGCGGGCCTACTATGCGACTCCGACCGGGCGACTCACGATTGATCGCTTCTTGCTTGCACTCCCATTGATCGGGCCGATCATGGTGAAGCATCACACGGTGCAGCTGACCAGGACTCTGGGGACCATTCTGGCCGGGGGTACGCCTCTGGTGGAGGCGTTGCACATTGCACGCGGCGCGATCTCCAATCGCTGGGTGAGGTTAGGTTTGGAGGAGGCGGAAAGCGAGATTCGTGAAGGGGCCACGCTGGCGACTGCGCTCGAGCGTCCCCATATCTTGCCGAAGCTGGCCATTGAGATGGTGTCGGTCGGTGAGGAAACCGGTTCGTTGGAAAGCATGTTGCGAGATGTCGGGGACTTTTACGAAGCGGATCTCGATACGCGGTTGTCTCAATTGACCACGTGGATTGAGCCGGTCTTGTTGCTGGTGATGGGAGTGCTCGTCGGAGCCATCGTGATTGTTATGTATCTGCCGGTTTTTCAAATGGCCGGCACGGTCGGGTAGGGTGTCATGAAGGTCGTTTGTACAGGCGCGGTGAACGATGTCATCGGGCGTGAGGTGTGCAGTGGCTCGTAGTCTGGCCCGTCCCACATTGTTGGAGGTCTTGGTTCGCCATGGCCTTGCCCGGGAGCCGATTGAGCAGGCGCTTCGTCGCTTGGGTGGGGTCTCCCTGGCGCTTGGTCAAACGCTGGTGAGCGAAGGGGTGCTTTCGGAAGAGCAGCTTGCCAAGGCTCTGGCCGAACAGTACGGACTTCCGTATGACCCGCTCACGGATTTTCGCGTCGATCAGCAGTTCTATGAATCTATCTCCGTGAAGCTCATGCAGCGCCATCCGTTTGTGCCGATGGGGGAGCGGGCCGGCGTCCTGACCATTGCCATTGCGGATCCGCAGAATGTGTTGGGATTTGATGAGTTGGAATTGCTGATCGGCAAGCCCTTGGCCCGTGTGGTGAGTTCGCGGAGCGCGATTCTCTCCGCGCTTGAGCGAAGTGAAGGTTCGAGCCAGGCGTTGCGGGAATTGGAAGCGGAATACCGGTCCGTTCTGGTCAAAGAGGACGACCGCGGGGAAGAAGTGCTCACCGTCAATCATGTGGCCGAGGATCAAAGTCCGGCCGTGAAATTGTTGGATTCGATCCTGCTCAGCGCGATGCAGCGTCGCGCAAGCGATATTCACATCGAAGCCTCGGATCGAGCCACGAAGGTGAAATTGCGTGTGGACGGCATTCTCGTTCCGGCCATGGAGCCGTTGGACGTTCGTCTGCATGCGCCCTTGGTGTCTCGGCTGAAGGTCATGTCTGAACTGGACATTGCGGAGCGGCGGGTGCCGCAGGACGGTAGTTTTCGCATGCGGTTGGATCGCAAGACCGTCGATTTTCGCGTGTCTATTCTCCCCAGCGTATTCGGTGAATCTGTGGTCGTCCGTATTCTGGACCGGGAGGCGATGACCACCGGGGTCTCGGCCCTTCGCCTGGAGCGGTTGGGTTTCAACCTTGAAGATCTGAAGCGGTTTCGTCGGGCGATCGTCAGGCCGTATGGGATGGTGTTGGTGACCGGACCGACCGGAAGCGGAAAAACGACGACCTTGTATGCCGCGATTACAGAAAT
The DNA here is from genome assembly GCA_964357985.1 of uncultured Nitrospira sp. Lineage (GTDB taxonomy): Bacteria > Nitrospirota > Nitrospiria > Nitrospirales > Nitrospiraceae > Nitrospira_D. Next base: position 7,643 of record CAYHNM010000037.1, read on the forward strand.
GAATACAGCAGAAGACAAGCTGATTACCATTGAAGATCCTGTTGAGTATCAGCTGGCTGGAGTCGTGCAAATTCCGGTCAATGAAAAGAAAGGACTGACGTTTGCGCGAGGGCTTCGATCCATCCTTCGTCATGACCCGGACAAGATCATGGTCGGAGAAATTCGTGATGCGGAGACCGCGCAGATTGCGATTCAGTCGGCGCTGACCGGACACTTGGTGCTGACGACGGTCCATGCGAATAATGTGTTCGATGTCATCGGCCGGTTCGCTTCCATGGGTATCGATGCGTACAATTTCCTCGCGGCGTTGAATTGCGTGTTGGCGCAACGACTGGTGCGGATCCTCTGTCCCTCGTGCCGGGTGCCGGTTGTGGCTGAACAGTCGCTCTTGGAGGATTCAGGACTCGACTATGAACAATATAAAGATACACCCTTCTATCAGGGGAAGGGTTGCTCGAATTGCATGGGGACCGGGTATCGCGGGCGGAAGTGTATTACGGAATTTCTGGATTTGACGGATGAAATCAAGGAGATGATTTTGGCGGAGCGGCCCTTGTCGGAAATCCGGTATCGTGCCGTGACGGACGGGATGATTACACTGCGTCAATCCGCCATCAAAAAAGTATTGCAGGGAGAGACCTCGCTGCGTGAGATCAATCGTGTGACCTTCAGCGAGGAGGGGTGAGGGATGTGGGGATGGATGAGCGGTCGGCCGCGACAGTGTCTCAAGGTCGGTGTGGAGTCCGTGGCCTGGGCGGCGGCGCAGTGGGATTGGCGTGGCCGACGTGGACATCGGTGCATGACTTCTCCGCTTCCTGAGGGAGCGGTCAAACCCTCGCCGGCCGAACCGAATCTTGCTCAGCTGACTCTCGTGGAAGCGAAAATTCACGCCTTGGTCGGTCCTCCTCAAGATGTGCGGATCCTGGGGCACGCGGTGATGGCCAATTGCCCTCGCCCAGTGACCTTACTGCTGCCGGATGCGGCGGTGCGTGCCGTGGTGTTGCATTTGGATCAACTGCCTGCTCGTGCGGATGAACGCGAGGCGTTGATTCGCTGGCGATTCGGCCAGGAACAGCTGTTCCCACTCACCGGAACGACGATGATCTCGCAAGTATTCAGCGGGTCCCCACGTGCCACTGGCGGGGCACAGTCGGTATTGGCCGTGGCGGTCCATCAATCTGTCTTGCGTCAGTATGAATCAGTCTGTGAGAGCGTCGGTTT
>CAYHNM010000038.1:0-8842 GCA_964357985.1 uncultured Nitrospira sp.
TTGCTCGCTCTCTCCGTGATCGTGGCCATTACCGACGCGACAGGGTGGGGAGTGTTGCAGGGTGCTGAATCCGTTCGCCGCGCAGGATTCGCGTCAGCAGGCTTGCCAGGTCACTAGTCCGTTGTTTGACGAGAAAGCCAGAGGCCCCCGCCTCAAAAGCCGCCGCTGCATAGGCGGCGTCGTCATGGGTTGAAAAGAAGACGATCTTGGTTGCCGGGAGTTCCTGGGAGAGCTGCAGGCTCGCGGCTAAGGCGTCTCCGAATGAGGGTGTGAAATCGAGGAGGGCCAGAGCCGGCTGGTAATGTTGTGCGGCCAGCACAAGTGATTCGCTGTCCATTACGCTGGCCACCACGTCAAAGGCGCTATCCACCAGGGCTTCCGTGAGGGCCAGCATGGCGCGTGATGAGTCGCCGATGATTATGGCGGGGCGAGTGGTTGGTGTCACGATCCCGGCTCCCTCGGTTTCGATCTGAAACAGGGAACGAACTATAGAGGGGAAATAGGGGGAAGGCACCCGTAAGACTACGAGGGCACCGGGGGGAAATTTCCAGGAGCGCTGGCGGTAGGGATCGGCTACGACAGGCGCACCAGCCCGTTCGTCAGAGCAAATTTAATCAGCTCAACGGTGCTATGGAGATCCAGTTGTTGCATGAGCTGGGCTTTGTGGAACTCGACGGTCCGATGCGAAATGCTCAGTTGCGCGGCGATATCTTTCGCAGAATGCCCATCAACAATGAGCTGCAGGACTTCCTGTTGCCGCGCGGTGAGTTCAATGAGGGGCTGCTTGTCGCTGCTCAGTACGCCGTCGACCACATCTTTGGCAATCAGGGGGGTCACATAGGACTGCCCTCGCAGTACGGTGTGGAGGGCCTGGGTCAATTCGTCGCCCAGAGACTGCTTGAGAATATAGCCGGATGCTCCGGCTTGAAAGGCGGCGCGAAGATAGGCGGGATCCGCATGCATCGTTACAAACACCAGCTTCGTCGAGGGAAACTTAGATTTCAGGGCGCGGGCCGCTTCGATGCCGTTCATCACCGGCATCGAAATGTCCAGGATGACGATATCGGGACGATGCTGCGTCACCGCTTTCAAGAGGGCCTGTCCATCTCCGACGGTCGCCAGGAGTTCGCAGTGGGTTTCGAGGAGGCGACGAAAGCCCTCCAGTACCAGGGTGTGGTCGTCGGCGAGGATGACGGTCGGTTTCTTCATGGTGAAGTGGGCTCGGACAACGGGAGGTGCACGTGGATCTCTGTGCCTTGTCCTAGCTGAGACTGTACGCGAGACGTTCCGCAAAATGCCAGTGCCCGTTCGCGTAAGTTGAAGAGGCCGAGGCCCTGTCGTTCGTGTTGGGCGGCATCGACCTCGAACCCGACGCCATTATCGCGAACCGTGAGATCGAGCTCTCGCTCGTTGCTGAACAGTTCCACTTCCACGCGCGTTGCTTTGGCGTGACGGGTGATATTCGACAGGCATTCCTGGACGATTCGGTAGACGGCTGTGGCAATCGCTTTGGACGGCGAGGTGCTGAATGGAGGATTGACGAGCAAGGTCTTGATCCTCGTTCGATGGGTAAACTCATCGAGCAAGCGTTTGAGTGCGGCGTCCAGACCGAGATCGTCCAGGATCGACGGGTGAAAGCGATACGCCATGTGTCGGACATCGTTCGAGAGGGTCAGAATGTCCTGCTGGCTTTGATTCAGGGTGGCGCGAACCAATTCAGGTAGAGCCTGTCCAGGCTGTTCCAGCGTGCGAAGACCGAGGGCCAGCATCGCTAACCGCTGATTGATGTCGTCGTGCAAATCGTGCGCAATGCGCCGCCGTTCCTCGTCCTGCACGGTCAGCAAGCGGCTGGTCAAGGCGCGCAGTTCTTCCTGCGTCTGGCGCAAGGCCTGCTCCTGCGCCGCAATTTCAGCCGTACGGCTCTGTACCCGGGCTTCCAGCGATTCGTTCGCGCGCCGCAGGAGTATTTCCGTCTGGCGGCGCTGGGTGAGAAACAGGATCGGCGCCCAGATGGCGGTGAGACTGATCGTCCGGTTCGACAGAGCCATCCAGAGGGGAACTCCCGGAATCGACGGACCGAGCCAGGCCCCGACGATCGCGAGGGCAGAACATCCCGCGGCGGTTACAACGGGAACTCGGAATGATGGGCTGAGTGCAGCAAGAAATACCACGCCTGCGTAGAGCACGGCGTTCGCGACGCCCAATGGCAGTAGGAGATCGAGGCCAAAGAGCGCAAGGCTGACCCCAATGATAAGACTGTAAAGCATCTGTGGTTGAGGCGTCATGACATCCTGTCGGTTCTGTCAAAGCCAGGGAGCGAGGAAGCTGCGGATCGCAGCGCATTATGCGAGGGCGAGAGGCAACGCAGCAAGTGGATTTCAAGTGGGGCTATGGGGCTATGGTGGGTCGATCGGAGAGAGGCGGAGATTAAGGAGAGTAGCAGGTGAGGCAATCAGCCCCACTTTGAGCGCTGAACTGTCTAGGGGGATTGACAGAGAGCCGTGAGTTCAGTATCGTGCGGCCTTCTTTAGGAGGATCAGTCACTTTCGTCTGGGAGGCGAAGGTTTTATATAAACGCATTGCGTGCTCTTGTTTCTCGGTTTCTGTTTTACATAGTTCATCATAATAACAAGGAGGCCGGTCCATGTTATCTCACACGCCACGGGTCTGTGTGTCTACCCGTATGCTTGGCGCGATGGCGGCGGTAGCCCTACTGTGGGCGCCGCTGGCATCTGCCGAGACTGCCATCCCTGCAGGTCACGCGGCTCCGCAAGTCGCGATGACTCACCAGCTGCCCGCCTGGGCGGAACAACTCAAAGGTCAGACGATCGTCGAAGACGCCATGTCCGGAAGGGGCGAGCGGTCGGCGATGGTCGAACAGCAGCACCAGCGCATCATGGAGCATATGACCCATGACCCGCAGGTCCAGGGTGTCAACACCGGGATGTATAACACCCAGTCCATGATGCACCAATACGGTGCGGGTGGGCAGGATATGTTGTTGGTGTCCGATCCCCGCATTGAGCCGGTAGCGATGGTGGGCGGCGGCAAGTGCCCCGCAACAGCCCCGGTGAAGCAGTACAACGTGTCCGCGATCAACGTCGAGATCACGCTGAATCAGTGGCTCGATTTTTATCCCGGCTACATGTACGTGCTGGATGAGAATCTCGACAAGGTCCGCGCGGAAGAAGCGACGAACAAAGCCGCGCGCGACAAGGAAGGGTTCGATCCCGGCGCGATCATCCCCGGCGTGCAGGCCCAGTGGATTCAACCCTTGACCATCCGCGCCAACCAGGGCGATTGCGTCAAGGTCAAGTTGAGCAACAAGCTGGAAGGCGGCGAAGAAGTCAGCCTCCACATCCATGGTTCCTCCATGGTGGTGAGCGCAACGGGCGCCGCGGCCACCACGACCAACTCGGATACGATTGTTGCCAAGGATAAGAGCGGTGATTACGAGTGGTATATCCACCCGAACACCCAGGAAGGTGTCCGTCAGTTCCATACGTTCAGCAACGATCGTGAGCTGACCGTGATGGGCATGTTCGGCTCCTTCGTCGTGGAGCCCCGCGGATCTTCCTATTGGGAAGCCCTCGGGAGCGGTGATGCGACCCCGGCCGCGAGCGGCTGGCAGGTCATGATCAAGAATGGCACAGGTCCGGACTTCCGCGAGTTCGTGCTGTACTACCATGAAGTCGGCGACGAAGCCTTCCGTCCCTTGAATAAGAAGGGCGACTTCCTTCCGCAGCGCGATCCGCTGACGGACGCGTATCGGCCGGGTGGCCGCGCGATCAACTATCGCAGCGAGCCGTTCGGCATCAACAACATGCACGTGCAGCACGAGTACTTCGGCTTTGAAGACGAGTCGATGGGCTACAGCTCCTATACGTTCGGCGACCCGTCGCCGACGATTCCCCGTTCCTATATCGGTGATCCGGCGAAGTTCCGCCTGGTGCATGGTGGATCGGAAGTGTTCCACAGCCACCATCCGCACGGAGGCACCATCCGGTGGCCGCGCAGCCCGCGGGCGATCGATGACATGAACCTCTGGGCGACCAGCACCAACGGCCCGGTCAAGTACCCGGTCATTCGTGCCAAGACCGACCGTGTCGACGTGGAAGTCATCGGGCCGTCAGAAGCCCTCGATCTGGAAACCGAGTGCGGATCCGGTCTCTGCCAGCAGCTGGCCGGCGACTTCCTCTTCCATTGCCACGTGGCGCACCACTATGTCGCAGGCATGTGGGGCTACTGGCGCGTGTACAACACGATTCAACAGGGCGATCTGCGGAACGACGTGATGCCGGACCTCCGTGAGTTGCCGGATCGCAAGGGCCGCATCAAGACCCCGATCGCGTCCGACAAGCTGATCGGTCAGACCGTAGACTGGTTCGGCAAGCAGTTCACGATTGCCGATAAGGGCAAGAGCAACTGGAAAGGCAACCCGGCCGTCATCAACATCAAGGATTGGGTCGCCATGCAGATGCCCACGATGGGCAAGCCTGGCCACAAGGATGACGAAAAGGGCCAGACCCAGTCGTACGATGCCACCGTCCTGGATTGGGCGTGGAACGGCAACGTGGCGATGAGCGAACGGGAAAGCGAAGTCGATAATCCCAAGTATAAGTCCACGCATCCGGGCAAGCGGCATCCGATCATGTTCGAGCCGTTGACCGGTAAGGTGGCGTGGCCGCATCTCACGCCGCACTTCGGTCGGCGCGTGATGTTCTCGCCGAACCACGTCGGCGCACCCTGGTTGGAGATGATCCGTCGGGATGCCAATGGCGAAGAGAGTGTCGATCAAGCGCTTCCCGGTGAGAACGGTGTCTGGAGCCTTTGTCCGGAGAATGCCGGACGGAAGAGCTACAACGTCCACTTCGTGAAGATGCCGATTAAGATTGCGAAGGCACAGGGGAAAGAGCCGCCGGTGATCGATCCGAACGGCTTGATTTATGTGCTCCATGAAGAAGAAGCGGCGATCCGCGCCAACGACGATCTGAAGTATCCGTTGGTAGTCCGCGGCAATATCTATGATTGCTTGGACTGGACGCTGACCAGCGAGTGGGACGACGACGACTACACGAACTTCCAGTCGTCGAAGATCAACACGCACTGGCATTTCCTGCAGTTCGATAACCAGGCATCGGACGGTGTGATCACCGGCTTCTCCTATGAGCAGTCGGTCCGCCCGTTCACGATGCTGGAGAAGAAGAACAAGAAGGGCCTTCCGGCCCCGATGAACACCGCGTTGACGGCGGCGGCCAAGAAGGGCGCCAGCAGCATCACGGTGAAGAACGCGAAGCAGTACCATGTGGGCACCTTGATTCTTGTCGGTGCCGACAACGTGAAGGGTAACGAAATCTCCCGCATCAAGGCGATCAACGGGAATACGATTGTCTTGGCGAAGGGGCTGAAGAACGACCATCCGGCGAACGACATCATCACGGTGGAATTCGTCCGGCAGCGGTTCTGGGTCGATGCGGACGTGGGGACCGTGTTCTGGCACGACCATGCGTTCGGTGCGACCACCTGGCCGCACGGCGGATTCGGCACATTCATCGCCGAGCCGGTCGGTTCGACCTATCATGATCCGAAGACCGGTAAGGACATCCGGAGCGGCCCCATCGCCGACATCCGGACGGTTGAGCCGGTGGGTCATGGCGTGAACAACAGTTTTCGTGAATTGATGGTGCAGGTGCACGACACCGTGCCGCACACCGTCAACGTCGTGACCGCGGGCAATCCTCCCGGGCAGCCGATCGAAGTGGCGCTCGAGGCCGGAAAGACCGTATCGTTCATGATGCCGGAAAAGATCTACATGACGCCGATGCCGTTCTTGAATGGTGGCACGCACACCACCGGCAGCGGTCTGAATTTCCGGGCTGGTCCCATCGCTCAGCGGTTGGCAACCAATCCGGATTCGTCGCAGATCTTCAACAGCAGCATCCATGGCGATCCCTATACGCCGACCCTGCGGGCCTATGTGGGAGACACCATGGTGTTCCGTCTCCTCCATACCCTCATGAACGAGTCGATGGTCTGGACCCTGTCCGGCCACACGTTCCTGACGGAGCGCTATGCGGGTGACGCCAACCGGAAGAATTCGATTCATATCGGTATTGCCGAGCGCTACGACCTCGTGGTGCCGCAAGCCGGTGGATCGCGTTTCCAGGCGGGCGACTACATTCACTTCAACGGCCGGTCTTCAAAGTTCTCCGAAGGCGGCTGGGGTATCATTCGTGTGTATGACAAGGAGCAGGCCGATCTGAAGAAGCTCACGTCGGGCTTCTCCAGCAAGGGCGAAATCCCGAAGTCATTGCCGGTCTGTCCGGCTGATGCTCCGGTGAAGTCGTTCAACGTGGTGGCTTTGGATTATCCGTCCATGAAGTTCAACGCGAAGGCGCCTGAGACCATCGAAGTGGACTTCGAACGGAAGATCCTCATGACCAATCCCGAAGCGAAGATCTATGCCTTGGAGGAAGATACCGCCAAGGTGGCGAGCGGCGCACAGCCGATGCCGCTGACTCTTCGTGTCAACATGGGGGATTGTGTAAAAGTCAATCTGAAGAACAAGATGAAGGAGAGCAAGGCGTCCTTCTCGGCCATCGGGTTGGCCTTTGATCCGAAGGAATCGATGGGCGCCAACGTCGGCAATAACCCCGGCGATCAGACGATCGCTCCGGGCGCCGAACGGACCTATACATACTATGCGGATCCCTTCAATGGCGAAACGACTTCGTTGGTCTGGGATTGGGGCAACGTGATGACCAATCCGCGCAACGGTCTGTTCGGCGCCATTGTGGTGGGCCCGAAGGGTGCGAAGTATCGTGATCCGAAGACCGGTGCCGATCTCACGAACAAGAATGCCTGGGCGGCCGACGTGATCCTGGATCACTCGATGCCCGGGATGGAGAATCGGCCGAACTATCGTGACGTGGCGTTGTTCTTCCAGGACGAAGACAACATCATCGGCACGAGTTTCATGCCCTATGTGCAAAATGTGGCCGGGTTGACCGGCGTGAACTATCGGTCTGAACCCTACAAGTTCCGGGAAGAGCAGGGTTGTTCGTTGGGCAAGGTGTTCCAGCCTTGCAAGGCCGACAAGCCTGAGGATCCGGCAACGCCTCTGATCGAGGCGCATGCGGGCGATCCTGTCCGGATTCACATCCTGGGTGTGAGCAACGAACAGAACGGGATGTTCAGCGTGGAAAAGCACGAATGGCCGATCGAGCCGTTCATGCGCGGCGCTGACCAGATCAGTGTCGTTGAGTTCTCCGGTTCCGAGACGATTGATGCCTTTATCCCCTCGGCAGGCGGTCCGTACCGTCAGCCCGGCGACTACGTGTACAGCAACCAGCGGTTGCCGTACTCACAGTCCGGCCAGTGGGGCTATGTGCGGGTGTTGCCGTCCGGTGATCAGCGGTTGTTGCCGCTGCATGGGACTGGCGCCGGGATGAAGAGTGCGTCGGTCGGACAGCCGATGCAAGTGATCCCGGTCGCAGCGAAGTAACATCTGTTCTCCTACGTCCTGTAGGAAATGAGGGATGAGATGGAAGGGGGAAGCCACGAGGCTTCCCCCTTTTTCTTTCTAGCGGCCATTTGATACGATGCACCGGTTGGGAAAATGCGCTTCGGCATGGAGGTAGCTATTGTGAATAGTCATGCAGCTCTGAAACGTGCAGGCAAAGGGACAATGGCGGTGCTTTGGTTGCTGCTCATAGGGATCGGGGCTGGATCGGTGTCCGCCTATGATGTGATGGATGTCTCACATGGCGGATCGATTGAAGGTGTCGTACGGCTGGAGGGCGGGATTCCGGAGCCGAAGGGATTCAACCTCATTACCTTCCCGGACCCTGCCTATTGCGGACGAATCTCCAACGGCCGGGGCTGGCGGTTGCTGCGCGATTTCGTCGTGAGTCCGGAGGCCGGGTTGAAGGACGCCATTGTGCTGTTGGAGGGCGTCGAGGCAGGCAAGCCGTTTGAAACGTCGGTTCCTCTGATCGAAGCGCGGGATTGCCTGTTTCAACCCTTCATGACGATCGTGCGGAACGGGCATGCCGTGGAAGTCATCAACATGGATCCGGTGATGCACGATATTCAGGGATATGAAACCTCCCCGGAGGCCGGCGCCAGGACATTATTCAATACTCCGTTGGTCATGAATCATCAGCATCACCGCGGCGACATCCATGCCATCCACAATCACGCGCCGGGCAAGTCATTGGTCGGACCGGTCTATCTGAACAAGGGCCGCCGGACCTTCTATATGCAGTGCGGTTTTCATGCGTACATGGAAAGTTGGGCGATGGCGGTCAACAATCCCTACTATGCGCTGACCGATAGCACCGGCGCTTTCAAGATCGATCACATTCCGCCGGGGATCTATCAGTTGGTGGTGTGGCATCCACAGACCGGTCCCGGTCTGACGAAAATGGTGACCGTGCAGGCGGACGGCAAGCTGAGGGAACAGCTCTCACTCCAGGCGCCGAAAGGGAATCGTTCCGCCTACAAGGTGATGGACAATCCCCGTTTCGGTCCAGAGTCCCTGGGCTACTCGATTGACATTCAGCCGCTTGTGGAGCATCAGCATTGATGGGATCTTCAGTCTCCCCTCGTACGAGGGCGCGAGTCGGGGCCGTCTGTCTCGCACTCTCGGCCTTGTCAGGCGTTGCCGTCGACTCAGCCCGAGGCGGTGAGTCGGCGGCACCGGCCGTCGAATTTTCCGGGACTCTCATCAAGCAGGTTGACGGTCGGCGACATCAGGCACAGGTGTTTGCGAAAGGTGACCGGATACGTTTGGAGTATAAGTATGCGCTGAAGACCGACTACGGGTATGCCGCGATTGAGA
>CAYHNM010000039.1:0-3225 GCA_964357985.1 uncultured Nitrospira sp.
AAGCAATGGCTTCCTGGCACGCGCTACCAGGTCGAGGATACGCTGAGAATCCCTGCCCAGATCGCGTCAGGGATCTATCGGCTGGATGTGGCCGTGCTCCATGAAACAGGCAAATCGGCGCTCCTCGAACTCGCGATCGAAGGCAAACGCGCGGACGGTTGGTACGATCTCTCCATGATCACCATTGATGAATAACCTGCGGCGCAGCGCGATGACATACATCCGGCGGCCTTCGCTTGCACCCCTTTCATAAGTGCGCTAGATTCACGCCACGCCCCCGTAGCTCAGTTGGATAGAGCAGCGGTTTCCTAAACCGAAGGTCGTACGTTCAATTCGTATCGGGGGCACCAAACCCAAGCATGCTTGTTCCCCGCGCACACTTGATCAATTTGAAGGAGCATCGATGATGGGCAGATTCCTTGTCATTCTTGCGATATGCATCTCGCTCTACGGCTGTGCCGAGGCGGGATACGGAAAGTCCGATGCGTCGTGGGATACGTGGATTGGCACCACCAAAGATGACCGTGTGAAAGACCAGGGCATTCCCACACGCTGCCATACGTTCAAATCCGGCGGGGAAGCCTGTGAATGGCCGATAACGTGGGCGCCAAACAGCGTGGGCACCATCACCATGACATTCGACCCCAAGGGCATCGCCTGCCAATGGTCATACAAAGACGCCTATATCGAACGGCGGAGCGCGCAAAAATGCCAATGACCAATCTTGCTAGCTCGACTAACCGGACAAGATCAGCTCCTGACCATTCTTGACGAGACAACCGCGCTAAGACATCGCCGCCCAGAGCGCCCCGGATGCACAGCCATGTGCCATTGCGCAGAAACATCCTCCCCCCGGCGCGCCTCAATCTCATCTTGTTCGATCCTTCCGCGGCGAGAATCCCTCGTTTTCTTGCCAGGGTGCGACCCCTGGGCTAAGCTTCTGTCAATCGTATGGCACGCACACGCTCCGCAGAGTCCCCCCGCACACGTTCAAAGGCCGCTGCGATCGACGAGATCGCGCAGGGCCTCGCCACCTTTCAGAACATTCTGACCTCGATTGAAGATTTCAGCCGAGAAGGCTTTCCCTACCGCGACGGCGCGCGAGCCAAAGCCGAGTTGCAAATTCGTGAAACCGTTCGCCGGTTGTTCGGCGAGCGCTCTCCGGAATATCAGGCGCACCGTGCGCACAAGCTCAAAATCTCCACCCCCGCAGATACAGCGCAGACGGTGCACCTGGTCAAGTCATTCATCACGGCGTTGGAACGCAAGAAACTGGAGTTGCAAGGCCTTGCTCCTGCGACATCGGCTTCTGAGGCCGGACAGAATCCCACACCCTCCAGCCCGCCACAGATGACCTTGGTGCCTCCCACATCGCCATCGGCCCAGATTACGATGGCCCAATCCACCCCAGGAAGTACGCCGCCGGTGACAATGTCCGTCGCCATCACGACCAATTTGAGCCAGCCAACCACGCCGACCCCGCAAACATCAGTAATAGAACCGCCGACACCGGTTCAACCCCCAACGCCGGCGATTCCGCCAAGCCATCTTGAATCGGCTCGATTTCGTACCATGCCTATAGATCCAGAGCCGGCGGCACCAGCCCCGGCATCAATACCTGCGACCGCGGCACCAGCCACCTGGCAGGAACCCGTCGCCCCTCTCGCTTCAACACCGACTGCACCGCTCCACGTGACCACTCCTCCTCAGCCACAGGCAGGAGGCTTCTCCTCCCCATTAGCCTCACCGACACCGACAACCTCGAGCCCCACAAGCGAGAGCATGCAGAGGCCGCCCGATCAACCCAGCGCTCCGACCGTATCAGCCGCATCAGTTATAGCGCCGCCTGCATCACCGATCCCATCACCGAGTCCGACACCAGCCCTGGCCGCCGTCGTGACAAGCAGGGAACAGCCCACGTTGGATCCGGTCGATGCGCTCCGGAAGGTCTGCCTGCGCTTTCATGCCGTGGCCCGGCAACTCCGCTTGCGGAAAGACTATCGCACGACGCTGGAAGTGGAAGACGACTACGATCTGCAAGATTTGTTGTGCGCGTTGCTGAAATTGGAATTCGATGAAGTGGGCACTGATGAATGGACTCCGCCCTACGCAGGCGGCTCGACGCGCACAACCTTGCTCTTGAATCGGGACCGCCTTGCCGTGGTCGCTAAAAAAACCCGTTCGGGCCTCACCACCAAGGAACTGGCCGAGCAGGTTGCCGCGGACACCGCCCACTACGCCTCGCATAAACCCTGTGCCCACTTGTTCTGTTTTATTTACGATCCGGAGGGGCGCATCGGCAGTCCGACGCGGCTCGAAACGGACCTAACCAGCGTGAGCGACTCCTTCACTGTGGACGTCCTCATCGCGCCGAAGTGAGACTGAAACGATTATGCCAAGAAAACCAAAATCCATCGCTGCCGCATCCGCCCACGCCACGTCCGTATTGACACCGCCGCAGGGAGTTCGCTACGGTGAGCCGCAGCCCGCTCCACCGGCTATTCCCTTTACGATTCACGCGCCAAGCGCGGGAGCGCCCCTGATGTCCGACCGGGCCTACATTATGATCAATGTGAATCCCGGCTTGACCTCCAGTGTCGTCAAAGCACTCGGGCAGATCAAGGCGATCAAGATCATCGATCCTTGTTGGGGGAAGCCGGACATCATTGTCGTCGCCGACGTGGCCGATCAGGATGCGCTGACACAACTGGTCCTGAGCAAGATTCATGGCATTGAAGGCGTAACGCAAACCGATACGCATCTCGTCTACCGTACCACGGAAAGCAAGGCGAAATGACTCTACGGACAGGCCTTCTCCTCGCAACCATGACCCTGGTGATCGGTTGCAGCGGAGCGCCCCATCCCCTTCCGACCGATCTCATCGAAACTCGCTTGGCCGCCCCGCTCGACACAGTGAAAACCGCCCTCACACAGGTCCTCACCGATGGCGGCTACCATGTCGACTGGAAGAATGACTCCACGTTGGAAACCAGCTATCGGGAAGAAATGCATGGCCCATGGAACTGGCTCTATCGTTGGCGATTCGGCACGATCAAAAGTCGCGTAGAAGCGACCGTAAAAGCCATCGATGACCAAGGCACAGCCCTGAAATTGGAAGTGAGGTCAGAGGGAAAAGACGGGATCTTGACCAGCTGGGATCAGGTTCCCAGCGCCTTGCCCCAGGGCGCCGACAATCAATTGCGGCTCATCAAGAACGCCCTGCAA
>CAYHNM010000039.1:3325-8834 GCA_964357985.1 uncultured Nitrospira sp.
CGCCTTGCCCCAGGGCGCCGACAATCAATTGCGGCTCATCAAGAACGCCCTGCAAATTCTCTGAAGGTTCAGGCTGAGGTTGAGTGTACGGAGCAACTTCCTCGCTGAACCTAAACCTCGGCCTCAACCTGTTTCTTTTTCTCCACTCTCCGCATCGTCCCCCAAATCAAGTCCGAACCGTTCAGCCATCCGGTAGAGTGTCCGGCGGTCGATGCCCAAGATCTTGGCCGCCTTCACCTTGTTCCCCTTCATTTCTTTCAGGACGCGGATCAGATGCCGCTTTTCCACTTCTTCGAGCGTCAGACAGACCTCATCCCCTTCTGATGCCGAGGCGGCTTTCGCATCCAACGATGCGGCAGTCCGGATACTTTCCGGCAGATCGTCCGGCGTGACTAATGGACCATGGCTCAACGACACCGCACGCTCCACCGCGTTCTCCAACTCCCGCACATTGCCCGGCCACCGATACTCCTTGAGCCGCGCCATCGTTTCCGGAAGAAATCCGCGCACCCCCGACGGCGTCCCGCCGACATACTTCTGAAGAAAGTGATGGGCCAGCATCGGAATGTCTTCCTTGCGATCGACCAGCGACGGCAGGGTAATCCGCACCACGTTCAAGCGATAGTAGAGATCGTCCCGAAACTTGTCTTCCTTGACGAGCTGTTCCAAATCACGATTCGTCGCGGCAATGATGCGCACGTCGACTTTGACGGACATGGTGCCTCCCACGCGTCGAACTTCCTGATCCTGCATGACCCGCAGCAGCTTCACTTGTAGCGCCGGCCCCAGCTCGCCGATTTCATCCAGAAACAGCGTCCCACCCGTCGCCGCTTCGAACAAGCCAGCCTTCAGTCCCACCGCGCCGGTAAAGGCCCCCTTCTCATGACCGAACATTTCCGACTCCAACAGCGTATCGGGCAAGGCGCCGCAATTAACCGGAATGAAGGGCTTGTCACGACGTGGGCTATTAGCATGAATCGCCCTGGCGATCAGCTCCTTCCCGGTCCCGCTCTCCCCCTGCAACAACACCGTGCTCCGGCTCTCCGAGACCCGGGCCACCAGCTTATAGACATCCAACATCGCCGGGCTGCTCCCGACCAGCGGAGACCACTCTTCTTTTTCTTTCAGTTCAACTCTGAAGCGCTTGTTTTCCCTTACTAATTTGCAATGATCCAGCGCGCGCTGCACAACCAGCTTGACCTCTTCCTTCCGGAACGGCTTGGCCAGATAATCGAATGCCCCCTGCTTGATTCCTTCGATCGCCCCTTCCAATGATCCAAACGCCGTGAGCAGAACGATGGAGGTATCCGGGCTGAACCGCTTGAACTCCCGCAAGACGGTCAGGCCATCCACAGTTCCCATGCGAATATCTGTGAGCACCAGGTCGAACAACGCCTGTTGACCGCGAGCCAACGCGTCCGTCCCGTTGGAAAAGGACTCCACCTCATGCCCGTCCTTTTTCAAAGCATCGGCCAGGAGTTCGCGGGCCACGGCATCGTCATCGATCACGAGAATCTTTGCTGCCGACATTCCGCCCCCTAGATCAGTGATGTGGCTCCTGCACTTTGTCCGGGCAACGATATCACAACCGTGGTCCCTTTCCCTACTTCGCTCTCCAGCGTGAGCGTCCCGCCATGCGCCTGTACGGTTTCTCGACTAATGAACAACCCCAGGCCGGTTCCCTTCCCGATCGCCTTCGTCGTAAAAAACGGCGTGAACGCTTTCTGGAGATCCTCCTCCGGCATACCCGAGCCCGTATCGCTGACGACGATCGTGACCATCGTGGTGCACGTCGCATTCCCCACACGCAAGCCCACTTCGGTCTCTTCAGGTGTGGCCGCTCGACTACCGGCACTGATTGTCACAGTCCCGCCCTCCGACGTCGCCGCGATGGCGTTGGCAAACAGATTGACCAGCACTTGATGCAGTTTTTCGGCATCGGCCCAGACCAGCGGCAACGCGTCCCCGAGTTCCACCCGGAGCGCCACCCCCTTCGCTTGAAACGCCGGTTCCATCAACGCCGCCACGGGACTCACGACATGATCGACCGGCAACCAGGTGGGATCGGGCTTCCGCTGCCGGGTCGAGGACAAGAGATCCTGAATAATGCCGACCACGCGCGTCAGCTGCCCATCGATCACATCGATCCGCCTTTTCATATCCGGCGTGACCGTCGGCTCTTCGGCCAACGCCTGGACATGCCAGGCGATCGAATGCAACGGCGTGCCCACCTCATGCGCGACCGACGCCACCAGCTGCCCGACGGCCGCGAGCCGCTCAGACCGGTTGAGCTGATCCTTCACGTCGACCAACTGCGCATTGGCGCGCAACAGATTTTCCGTTTGCCGGGCCAGCGCGGCACGGGCCGCTTCTTCCCGGGCCTTCCGTTCCTCCCAGCTCATGCCGATATAGGCCACAATCAGCAACACGCCGACGACGACCGTGCGATTGATCACGGCGGATTGGAACCGTCCCGGCTTCGTCGGTTGGAGGAGCCCGGCATAGGTCGCCACCATACAGGCCAACACCGTCACCAGCATCAGCGTCCGATTGCGCAGGATCGCCACGAGGAGAATCGGCAGCACATAGCCGTAGGCGCCGACCACGTTCGCCGGTGCGAGCTTTTCGATAATGACGATGGTCAGAAAACAGGCGCCTGCGATACTCAGCACCAGCCAATTGCGGGTCTTCATCGTGCGGCACTCACTCCGGTGGAAGAGGCAGAAGGAACGATGCGCGCGGGCTCCTCGTTCTTACACAAGTGGACGGGCTGAACGCAACTGCGCGGCGAGCGACGCGAAGCGGGAATCCTGCATCATCTGTTCGACGGTACACGCCAACTTTCTCGACCAGTTGGGATGCTGATCGACGGTGCCGGGCACATTGGTCTGCGCCCGTTGACCGATGACATCTTCCACATTGGCGAGGACGACCCATGAGGGCGTACGCGCGAGATAGAGATGCAGCGCCGCCGTCAGATCCGCGGTCATCACCGGGCTCTGTGCCGGATCGTCCGACAGGCCCTTCGGCAACAAACCCTCCGACCTGAGCGCCGCGAGCAAACGAGCCTTGTCGACTTGTCGTTCAGCAAGCGCGCCTTGACGAGCCTCCTCTGTCGCACAAAGCCCAAGAGTGACGCGCGTCTCGATATCGGTGCCTTCCCAGTAGCCGCTCAATGTCGGCAAATCATGGGTCGTCACGACCCCGAGCGATTGAGAGGGATAGGCCGAGGGGGATTTTAGACTGCCGTCCCCGTTCCGTTCGAAATAAAGGACGCGATACGAAAGCACGCCGGCCGCGGCCAACCGATCACGCACCCAATCAGGTACCGTCCCCAGATCTTCGCCGATCACCAGCGTTCCGGCCCTCGTGCTCTCCAACGCGAGAATCGCAAGGAGATCGTCCGCCGGATAATGCACATAGGTCCCCTTGGATGCCGGCATCCCGCGCGGGATCCAAAAGAGCCGGAATAAAGCCATCACATGATCGATGCGAATCGCCCCGCCGTACCGGAGATTGTTCCGGAGCAGCTCGATGAAGAACTGATAGCCGCTGGCGCGCAGCTTCACCGGATCGGACGGCGACAGTCCCCAATTCTGCCCTTCCGGCGCAAAGGCATCGGGCGGAGCCCCGCAATCGGCCTGGTGCGCCAACACCTCCTGGAATCGCCATCCGTCTGCACCGTAGCGATCACTGCCCAGCGCGAGGTCGTGATACAAACCCAACGGCATCCCGGCCTCATCGGCTTGCACCCCCACGGCGATCAGCTGTTCGGACGCCAGCCATTGCACATATTGAAAGAACCGCACTCGCTTCATATGCCGGCGTTTGAATTCGGCGACCGCATCACTCGCGGGCACGCGATAGGCCTCCGGCCAATCCGCCCACACGACTGAGCGGGACTGTACGAATTGCCGCTCATCTTCGAGCGCCTGGAAGAGCGCATATTCGGCAAGCGGTTTCCCCTCTTGCTGAACGTAGGAATGAAAAAACCAGCCACGAGCCGTCGTCGGCCTCAGATCCGGTTCCATCCCCTCAAAGTTGTCACGCAGAAAGGTTCTATAACAAAGGTCCAGCACCGTCCGCTTGAGAGCCGCAACCGCTTCGTAGTCCACATATTCGCTCGTTCGAGCCTTCGTCAGTTGTGCGCGAAAGGCGGGATCGGCCAGGCGATTCTGGACATCCGGCGTGGTCTTGGCTTCAGCCACCCGATCGATGTCGATATACAGCTCGTTGAGATACAGCCGACTACTCGGCGAATAGGGACTGATGTGATAGGGCCTGGTGTTCTTCAGTGCGTGCAAGGGGTTCAACCCGATGACACCGACGCCCAACTGTGTGCCCGCCCACTCGACGAACCTGGACAAGTCGCCAAAATCTCCGATCCCCCAGTTCTGTTCACTGCGCAGCGAGTACAATTGCAGGGCGAGCCCCCAGGTCCGGCGGCCGGCATGAAACGATTCCGGGACATAGCAGCGCGCCGGGGCCATGATCAGACGGAACTGAAGTTCAACCGGCGCGGACACGCCCTGCACCCAGACCTTCACATCGTAATATCCAATCGGCAAATCCAGCGGCAGAGGGAACGCCAGCCGCACATAGCGACGATTCTGGATCAGACGCTCCTCATGAATCGGAAGACCCGGCCCCTCTTTCCACTCGCCGTGTTTTTCTCCGCGTTCGCCGGACACCATCCAATGCACGTGAAGCTGCCCATCATCCGAGGACTCACAGCGCACGTGCAACGGCCAGTCACGGGGGGCTTGGCCAGCTCTGACCACACAGACCGGGTCGCAGCCCTGCACCCACGGCCGCTGATCCCATGCGGTGAGTTCTTCAATCAGCGCGGAACGATCGGCCACGCGAAACCCCATGGCCGAGAGAATGGCCCGACGAGTGTCATCGGTCGTCACATGGCGGGTCCCAGCAATGTCGTGGTAGTCTGCGGCGATACCGGCACGGTCGGAGAGACGATACAGGAGTTCAGCTTCCGGCAGGTCGTACATGTCGGAGAGTGTGCGGGACGACCTTCAGTAAGTCAAGCTATCCTATTGTTTCCGTAGACTATTTTAGATTATTCGGAATGCCATTGGATACCGCCTCTCCCCGCTTCGGCACGAGTTCATGGGCCTACGAAGGTTGGCAAGGACTCGTCTACCATCGAACGTATCCGAAGAGTCGATTCAGCCAGGACACGCTCGCGGAATATGCCGCGTATCGCATGCACGACACGCCACTCTTCTCGACTGTCGGCATCGATCATTCATTTTATCGACCGGCCAGCGCCAAGCAATTCGCCCACTACGCTGAGCAAGTACCGGACGAATTCCGCTTCTGCCAGAAGGTGTGGGAAGAGATTACCATCCCCACCTATGCCAATCTCCCCCGGTACGGCGCGAAGGCCGGCAAGCCCAATCCGCGGTTTCTTGATATCGGCGCCTTTCGCGATCTCGTGCTGCAACCGGCCTTGGAGGGCTTGGGCCAGAAGCTCGGCCCTTTCATCTTCGAG
>CAYHNM010000040.1:0-8588 GCA_964357985.1 uncultured Nitrospira sp.
ATGAGGCGTCGACTCCGGACCAGGAATCGGTGCGCCCCTTGTTTTTCGAACTGGCCGACCTCCTGCTCCAACGCGCCGGGTTGACGGACGACACCCCCACCGCACAGACCTATCTCCTGACGGCGCGCGACGCGATCGAAGCCTTCAAAGCGGCTGAGCTGCGGGAATACTTCAAGGACGAATGCGTCGATGCCCTGCAGGCCCGCATCACAAAGCCCGACTCGCTCTCACCGACCACGGCGGTGATCTACCCGATCATGTTCGCGGACCGATTGGACATGCTCGTCAGCCTCCCGACCGGGATGACGAGAATCTCCGTGCCCGTTCCTGCCGCGACATTGGCGCAGGAAGTGCGCGCCTTCCGCCGCACGGTCGAGAAGCGGACGACCAGGGAATATCTCCCCCATGCGCAACAGCTCTATGACTGGCTGGTTCGACCAATCGAGGAGGACTTGACCCGCTTGCACATCAACACGCTGGTGTTTGTCCCCGACGGGGCGCTCCGCACCATTCCCCTGGCGGCCTTGCACGATGGGACCAGCTTCCTCATTCAGAAATTTGCGGTGGCCCTAACCCCCGGGCTCAATCTCACGGACCCCCACCCGATTAACCGCGAGACCGTCCGGTTCCTGTCCATCGGACTGACCCATGCCGTCCAGGGGTTCCCGGCGCTCCCGTACGTGGCCGAAGAAATGGGCGCGATCCACGATCTCTATCGAGGGGATCAACTGCTCAATAGCGAGTTTCAGACAACCCGGCTGGAGAAGGAATTGCGGGACGGTCAGTTCGGCGTGCTGCACATTGCCACTCACGGAAAGTTTTCGACGGATGCGAACGAGAGTTTTCTGCTCACGTTCGACGGAAAACTCACCGTGAATCAGCTGGACCGGCTGATCGGCCTGTACCGGCTCCGGCAGGAGCCGCTCGAACTGCTCACGCTCAGCGCCTGCCAGACCGGCGTCGGCGATGATCGCGCCGCCCTCGGCCTCGCGGGCATCGCCATCAAAGCCGGCGCGAGAAGCGCGATCGCCACGCTGTGGTTCATCAATGATGAAGCCTCCGCCGCGCTGATTTCAGAATTCTATCGGCAGCTCCGGAATTCATCGATGTCCAAAGCGGTCGCATTGCAACAGGCTCAGGCGAAGCTGTTGGCTGATCGGGTCTATGAGCATCCGGCTTACTGGTCACCCTTCTTGTTGCTCAATAACTGGCTATAAAGGGTCTCGACCCTATGCTAGAGTACGCTTCATGCATGGATATTCACCACAGAGCCTCAGCAAGAGGGGGTGCACGGTGAAACCCACGTTGTTGTTTTACATCGTCTGTATAATGCCCCTGGGCCTGACACTGGTGGAGCCGACGCAGGCCACGGCAGGCTCCCAGCAATCCGACGCCCCTCATGTCGCCGCCCCTGATGATCTGTCGCTGCCGATCTATACCCCGCCCAGGAAATTTTCGCCTCGAGCGCGGGTCGGCGGGGACATGCGCGGGACAGGTGGCAGCGACCCTGAAATTCAAGCCCTCGTCCCCGATCATGTCGGCTTGACGATCAACCAAACACCGGTGCTGAATTGGTTTCTTTCCAAACCCACGGCCTATACCGTTCGCTTCACGCTGATCGATAATCGCTCGATCAAACCGGTGCATGAATCCCCCATCCCTTCTCCAACGAAGGCAGGAATTCAGACGATTAATCTGAAGGAGATGGGACTGACGCTCGAGCCGGACGTGCAGTATCGCTGGTACGTCTCTGTGATCCGTAACCCTGACTCGCCATCGCAGGATATCGTGGCGGGGGGAGTCATTGAGCGCTGTGAGTTCAATGCCTGTCTCGTCGAAGCCAGCCCGCACCTCACCTGCAGCACACAGAGCGTGCAGGACAATGCCCGCCAGGGATTCTGGTACGACGCCATGGCCTGTCTCTGCGCGCTCATCGATGCCCAGCCCACCGACGCCCCACTCCGGCGCATGCGCGCCGCGCTGCTGAAACAAGTCGGTCTTCATGGAGTGGCCGAGTGGGATCTTCGTTCTCTCACGACGCCGACCCGATAGCGCTTCCTCACCACAGGTTGAGCGGCAAAGCGTGTGAGGCTGGAGGTAGTTCCTCAAACCTCTCACAACTTCCGCACGCCGGCAGGCGAATCCTTTCCGATTCACTTTCGGATCACATCTGATCCACTCTCATCGGCTCTCGCAGTGACAGATCGCGATGAGGAACGGCTCAGATGCGGTTTCCCCAATATTCTCCGACCCGATTATCCCCACTTAATCAGAGAGAACCAATGGCATACGGCTTGCGAACTCATCCAGCAGGACAGTAATGAGACACCCTCAGGAGGCCACACCATGACACAGGAATTGATCATCCTGGTGTTGTTAGCGGGACTGGTAGGAATTTCGTGGCTCATGGTTTTCTCGATCACCGGCGACGATCGCCGCACGGACAAAGGGATTCATACCCATGACACAAAAGAGCTTTCAAAAGACGGAGCACCTTCGCACCGAGGGATGGCGGTCTGATCGGAAACCAGACGATCGCCTCCTGCCCCTATCGAGTCAGACTGCCGCTGTTGATCGTCACGCACCATCCCTCAACGGGGTGACTGCCACCGCAGACTCGCGCAATCAGCGCGTGACGATCACCCTGCCGACCACCCTGATCGAGCGCCTCCGCAACGCCATTTACTGGACCGAACAACACACGATGGCTCGCGTCATTACGGATGCCATTCACGATGTGGTGGCTGAGATGGAACACACCAACGGCGGCACATTTCCTCCTCGCCTCACTCCGTTGAAACGAGGACGCCCCCGCCGTGTCCCCCTTCCACAACGCCTTCCCCTTACCGAGCCGCTCCTGTAGGCGTCGTGGGTGAACTCGACCGTCAGCGCTCGATGCCGAAGTGAGGACATGCCATGACCGCAGAGCCGAGACGATCAGGCCATCCGATGCTGGCCACGCTGCTGACCGTCAGTCTGAGCGGCCTGGCGCAGGCGGAATCCTCCGCCGCGGACCCAACCAACGTGACCGACTCGGCTCCTCACATCGACGCCATGGAATTGATCAAAGAAGAAGAAAGCGTAAGCATTGCCTCACGCTATGAACAACCGATCTCGCAAGCGCCGTCAAACGTGTACGTGATCACGGACGAAGATATTCGGCATTCCGGCGCGACGGATATTCCCGCGATCCTTCGCCGCATTCCGGGGATGGAAGTCATGCAGATGAGCGGGGCTGACTTCAACGTGAGCATGCGTGGCAACAACCAGCCGCTTGCCAACAAGCTCCTGGTGATGGTGGATGGACGATCCATCTATCTCGATGTCCAGGGATCGCTCTTCTGGAAAGCGATTCCGGTGACGCTGCCGGAAATCAAGCGGATCGAAGTCCTCAAAGGCCCCGCGTCGGCGGTCTACGGCTTCAATGCCTTCGACGGCGTCATCAACATCATCACCAAGTCTGCGCAAGAGATGAAAGGAACGACGTTGCAATTCGGCGCAGGGGAATTGGGCACGATATCCAGCGCAGCCATTCATGCGGGGACCCTGAAAAACTTAGGCTATCGTTTCTCCATCGGCAGGGATCAAAACCAGCAGTGGCGCAATCGAGACGCCCTCGCCTTTCGCTCCCACAAAATCAATGGACAACTCGACTACGCCTTCTCCGATCAATCCACACTGACTGTCTCCGGGGGGCTCACCGATGCCAATCGCTTCGACGGCTTGATCGGCGAAATTCAGTCGCAGAGCATTGCGCCATCACTGGGATACGCCTCAGCCGTCTATGAACGGTCAGCACTAGTCATCCGGGCCTTCTGGAATAGGTATTCAGACGATGTGCTGAATAGCGTCACCCCTGGCCTCGGCAACCTTATTCGCGTAGTAGATTCCAGCGGCAGTTCCAAGAATCCGTTCTCGGCCAACACCTATAACCTCGATGCCCAGCATAGTCTGGATGCCGCCTGGGGACATCATCTCACCTACGGAGCAAATTATCGTCACAACACCCTTTCCAGCAGCGCGGTCAATGAGTTCAGTCGAGAACATCGGCTCGGCCTCTATCTGCAAGATACCTGGAAAGCGACCAGCACTTTCACCGTCACTGCCGGAGCCCGTCTTGACCTGCAGACGGAAATCAATGCAACGATCAGCCCGCGTGTGGCTCTTCTGTATACCCCCATGCCCGACCACACGTTCCGGACGGCCTTTTCGATCGCCTATCGCCCTCCTACGTTGTTTGAAACACACGAAAGTTTGAGAGCTCTCACAACGTTACCCCCGCCAATTCCCACGTCTTCCATAAGCGTCATCGGGTCAACCACACTCAATCCTGAACAGATTGTCTCCTACGAGGCGGGCTACCAGGGTTGGTATTTCAAACATCGGCTCCGTGCTCGAGCCGACCTCTTCTTCAACCACCTATCAAACCTCGTCGGCAACCGAAACACCAGCTCCACCACGGCGACGTTCGTAAACGACTCGGGACACGCGGATATTTATGGCGGCGAAGCGGGACTGGAATTCCTCGCTGCCAGCTGGCTGACGGGATTCGGGAACATGTCCTACCAAGAGATCGATCAGTCCTTAACCGGGACCGTCCGGCGAGGCGCACCCCGGTTCAAGTGGAACGCCGGACTCCGCGGGGAATGGGACAACGGACTTAGCGGCGAAATCGGATATCATTACGTCGGTTCCGCAACGTATCCGATCGCATCGACATTCACCTCGCTGGCCCCATTCGGTGTGACAACTCCGCCAGAACGCGTCGGCAGTTACAGCCTTCTGAATCTGCGTGCCGGCTACAAGTTCTGGCAGCAGAAAGCGGCGGCAGGATATTTACGCGACGCGGAGGTGGCGTTGTCGGTCTTCAATGCCTTAAACGACACGCACAAAGAGCATCCTTTAGGCGATACGATCGGCAGCCGGGTGATGGGCTGGCTGACGGTGAGGTTCTGACATGGGATGCACGATGGAAGATAGATACCTGCAGATAGAACGCATCCCATGGACCCAAGCGCTAGCTGCTCGCGTTGAAAGTCCTTCGATCTGGCTCCGCCTGTGCCTACTCCTGCTCGTCACGATCCTGTCCGGATGCACAATCAACGGTCCTTCGCAGCACATCCTCATGGTGAACGGGCTCGGCAACCCGATTGATCCATCACCCAATTTTTTCGGGAAGCATCTTTCGTCTGTCCCCTTCGTGACATACGAGCAGATGAGCGAAGCGCAGTTCACACATCATCTCGATGAGATGATGACCGCGCTGATTGCACAGGCCCCTGACGCCAATGGAAAGCGGAAGGCTCTCATCTTCGTTCATGGCGGGTTGAACGCGGCAAAAGACTCGATCGCACGGGCGGAGAAGTTACACGGTCTGTTCAAGGAGGCTGGCTATTTCCCCGTGTTTGTCAACTGGGAGTCGTCCTTTCCAACGAGCTACTTCGATCACCTATTCAACATCCGACAAGGACGGAGGGTTTTTAATTGGTGCTGTGGCATTCACGACATACCCAAATCCGTGGAGGCCGTTGCAGGCGCCCTTGTCGGAACGCTGACGATGCCGTTCTATCTGGCAACGGATCTCGCGCGCGGAATTCTCCGCGCCCCGGTCGTCTGGTATGCCTTGCTGAGCAAGGCCGACCGCGCCTCTGCCATATCGCAAGCCACCACCGCTGAGTCCACGAAGCAACTGCACCAGGCCGGGAGGGCCCAAGAGGCCGCCTCTTTTGAGCATGCCGGGGCCATCGCAATCATTCAAGGAGCAGACGAACGACGGGGATTCGAACGAGCCGCGACGGTTATCGACGATGCCAATCCTCTGAAGCTGTTGGCCTCGGTCATCATCGATGCGGGCGGTACGGGCGCCTGGGACAATATGATTCGTCGCACCAGGACGCTCTTTCAGCGCGATGCCGACTTCGAATCCTCAAACCCGCCCCCTATACCGAGCGGGAGTCTCACGCGCTTTCTTGATCATTTGAAGAAGACGATTGCAGAGAACGGCGGGGCCGCATCCTGGGATATCACGCTGGTCGGACACAGCATGGGCGCCATCATCCTGAATGAGATCGTGCGCGACTTTCCGGAGCTCCCGGTAAGCACGATTGTCTATCTTGCCGCGGCCTGTACCATCCGCGATTACCACGACACCATCTTCCCCTATCTGTCCACCAGGAACAGGACCGCGCAGGTCTATCACCTGACGCTACATCCCGAAGCAGAAGTCGAAGAACGCTCTTTCGGCAGCGGCGCACCGGACGGTTCTCTGCTAGTCTGGGTTGACGAGTTCTTGTCGAATCCATCGACAGCCTTGGACCTTACGGCCGGCCGCTTCACCAACCTGGTTGCTACTTCGCGGTACACACCTTCAGAAATCAGGGAACGGCTGCACATTCGAGCGTTCGGCGTCGGAAACCGCTTGGCTTCGCATCCCCAAACTCATGGCGCCTTTAGCGATGAAGAGTTCTGGTCGTGCGAGTCCCATGGGACCCTGATGGAGATCGTGAGCAAGGAGCCCTGCAAGCGATGAGCATGATCGGGCATGAGCGCACGGCAGGGGGGCATCTTTATGAAGCCGGGTATCAAGGCTGGTACTTCAAGCATCGTGCGCGAGTCCGGGCCGATCTCTTTTTTAACCATATCTCGGATCTCATCACCCGCCGCAACGTCTCAAACACGTTCGCGACATTTGTCAACGATCGAGGGCAGACGGATATCTACGGGGGAGAAGCGGGAGTCGAGTTCCTTGCGACAAGCTGGCTGACCGGCTTCGCAAACGACTCCTATCAGGAAGTCGGCCAGTCGTTCGTCGAAACGGTTCGACGCGCTCCGCCCCGCTTCAAGTTTAACCCGGGCCTGCGCGGCGAATGGGACAACGGATTCAGCGGCGAAGTAACACTATTCCATGTCGGTGCTGCGAGCTATCCCGTGGCCCAGACGTTTTCGACTCTCGCCGCTGTGCCAACCACCGAGGTGACGGTCCCACCCGAGCGCGTGGGCAGCCACAACCTCCTGAATCTTAGAACCGGCTACACATTCTGGAAGCAAAAGGCTGAGGCGGGCTATCAGCGCGAAGCGGAGGTGGCGGTGTCGATCTTCAATGCCTTAAACGATAAGCACAAGGAACATCCCCGGACGATCCGATCGGCAGCCGGGTGATGGGCTGGCTGACGGTGAGGTTCTGAATGGTCTACTTAAGTGGTATATCTCTATTATGCTTGCGCGGTTTACGTTATTGTACCGCGCAACACACCGACACTCCGCCTTGGGCAACGGTGAATCAAGCCGTTTTCCATCCCGAAGGCTTCACTGACTGAGGGAGTTATGGCCGACGAAGCCCCTTCCTATACCGTGCTCGTCGTGGAAGACAATCCGGACATTGCCGTGAGCCTGCAGGACCTGCTCGCCCACGACGGCTATACGGTCCATACCGCCGACACGTGCGCCGGCGCGCTTATCCAGCTCCGTGCCCGTCACTTCAATGCGGTCTTGCTCGATCTCACCTTGCCGGACGGCGATGGCCTTGAAGTGCTCGCCACGATCCAACAGTTGGACCCGCATTTACCCGTGATCATCGTCACAGCCAGCACGGCGACGGAGAAAACTGTGGGGTCGCTGACACGGGGGGCCTTCGCCTACTTGACCAAGCCCTACCATCGCGAAGAACTCCGGCAGACGCTCCGCCGCGCGATCGGCCTCAAGGAACTGGCGGTGAAAGCCCAACGCGCCGAACATCTTCTGACGGAAAGCGAAGACCGCTTCCGTTCGCTGGTCGAGTCAGCCAGCGATGCCATCGTGGTCGCCGACGGGCACGGGACCATCCTCTCGCACAATCACTCGGCGGCCACGCTATTCGGTTATCAGAACCACGATCTGATCGGACAACCCCTCACCAGATTGATGCCGGCGCGCTATCACGAGCGGCACAACGCCGGCATCGCCCGCCTGGAAGCCGGCGGATCAAGCCGTCTCATCGGATCGGTCGTCGAACTGCAAGGGCTCAAACAGGACGGCAGCGAATTTCCGATCGAACTCTCGCTGGCCACCTGGAAGACCGCGACCGGGAATTATTATAGCGGCATCATCCGCGACATTTCCCGGCGCAAAGAGACGGAGCGGGCGCTGGATGAGCTGCGTCGCCGGCACAGCCTCATCTTGACACAGGCCGGCGAGGGCATCTATGGCATCGATCGCCAGGGGCTCGCCACGTTCGTGAATCCGCGCGCGGCCGCGATGCTCGGGTATGCGGTGGAAGACTTGATCGGACGCCCCATGCATGCGCTCCTGCACCACACCAGAATCGACGGGACCCCGTACCCTGACGACTCCTGTCCGATCTATGCCGCTCTGCACGACGGCGAGATCCATCGCGTCACACATGAAGTATTTTGGAAGCGTGACGGCACCAGCTTCCCGGTCGAATACGTCAGCTCTCCGCTGTGGGAGGACGACACCGTCGCCGGGGCGGTCGTGGTCTTTCATGATACGACCAAACAGTGGCGTATTGAATCGGGATTGCGGGAACGGGAAGACCGTTTGGAATATGTGATCCGCGGATCGAGCGACGGGTTCTGGGATGGACAGGTCCT
>CAYHNM010000041.1:0-3654 GCA_964357985.1 uncultured Nitrospira sp.
GCTCGGTGGCGATGGACTCGTTCTTGCCCTTGCTGTGGTCGGATCCTCCAAAAAGAAGAGCCTATGGGTGCCTGGTACTGCACGTGTGGATGGCAGTGTGGGTAAATGGATTGGGAGGGAGCGATGATGATCCCCGTATTGCATGATGTAAAGGCAGGTTTTCTTCTTGCTGTGGGTCTTGCGATGCTGGCGTTAATCTGTGCCGTTGCCGGATTGGGGACGATTATGCGACCGGCCCGGTGGTCGGACCGTAGGGCTTCACGCTAGTCTCCTCCAATCAGAATGGTGGATTATAGTAGGTCTGTATCTCGCTCGCTCAGTCCTCCCCCTCAACTCTGGGTTTCCCGCACTCCTGCTCGGTACAGTCCTCAAGTATCAGTATTTGCTCATATAATTTAATGTCTTGCGCCCGCCCAGCGTAAATCCATTCAGGGTATTTTGAGTCAAAGTTTTTGGGTCCCTGTCATCCCCGATTGAACATTTTGGGGAGCGACCTAGGGAGGCTTCTCTCGGGGAAGACAATTCTGAACCTGGTGCTATAGTTGATCTAACGATTTGCACTGATCGTCTTCACGCAGGGAAGCCCAGGCCTCCTACAGAATATGAAATCCATGCTCATTCGAAGTGTGGGTAAATAGAGGCCATGACGATCGTATCACGATAGGAATTATTAACTGAGGAGAATTGTATGACGGGAAGAAATGTTTCTATGGTCAGTGTGGTCATGTTGGGTCTAGTCATGATTTTGAGCCAGGGTTGCGGGATGAAATGGCTTCAGTCTGATGGAGAGGTTTCGTCAGCACAGTCTGATAAATCAAAGAATTGGAATGGGGAAGGCGTCAATCCCAATTTCCCAGGAATGGCACATGGGGGCGCATCAGGAGAACTCAGAGGATTTTCACAGAATCCCGATGAAGAGCGATTGGCTCAAAGTGGCTATCGAGCCTCACTGAATCCTTCCGATGTCACCGTAAGACGGCGCGCCGAGTTGACGAAGGAAGAGAAGGCGGCCATTGAAGCAGGACTCCAGGACGTGTTCTTCGGTTACGATCAGTGGACCGTATCTAATGCCGGCATGGAAGCGTTGAACCGCGATGCGAGCTGGCTGAAGGATCATCCTGGTGCCGTCTTGAAAATTGAAGGGCATTGCGACGAACGGGGAACGACCGATTACAACATGGTTCTTGGGGACAAGCGGGCGAAGGCAGCAAAGACGTACCTTCATGAAGCCGGGATCAATCCCAAGCAAGTCGCAATCGTGTCATTCGGTAAAGAGCAGCCGTTTTGCTTTGATCATGCCGAGTCGTGCTATCAACAAAATCGTCGTGGACACATGTTGCTTCAGGTGAAGCAGTCGAAGCAGTAGAAGGTCCGAGTCGGCATCATTGCGAGGCGTCCTTCTGAAAATCACGCTGAAGGACGCCTCGCTGGAGAGTCCTTTTCGTAAAACCGCCACGTAGCTTGCCGATATGCCAATTCCAGCGATGAAAAAAATGGTCTCGCTGTTCAAGTCTGAGAAGAAGTCGGATGAGACTGGCTTCTCGAGTCCCGATGAGCGTCGGAATCAACCGCGTTTTACCACGCAGTTTCGAAGCACCTTCTCGGGCGGCCCAAATGAAGGGAATGGACGAACGCTCGATCTGTCTGTCGGAGGATGCAAGATCGAAAGTGGAACAGTTGTCGGCCAAGGGGATAAGTTTGAATGTCGTCTCCATATTCCAGACCTCGATTGGCCGATCATGATCGATGAAGCGATCGTTCGCTGGGTTGAGGGAAAGACCTTCGGGTTGGCTTTCACACGTATCAGGTCAGGAGAGCAGGATAAAATCACTGCGATTATCAGCAAGATTGAGCAGGAACAGCAGGCCTGACCGCTCACTACCTGCACCCATCCACTTCGGTAATAATATGTGCCGGACTCTCTTTCTTTCCCTAACTACACCTCCAAGCTAGATGGCTCTCGGCTGAACTCATGCCTTGATGGGCGGGCTCCATTTGGCTTGGGGTGCCAGCTGGGAGCACATTATGAGGGGGACTACCGATTGACATGCTCCCTCTCGCTGTAACAAAGTACCGACAATAGACAGGATGAAACGGAGAGTCTCTTCGTGGCCCTCGTTCTCAGCCTTTTCATTTTTGCAGGGGAACCGAAAGGAGTGTGGAGTGGAGCAACGGTATGCGATTACAGTCAAGTTCTTGGTCAACGCTGATTCGGCTGAAGATGCTGAGGAAATGATAGAAACTGCCTGCGAAAAGGCTACTGCCGCATTTCCAGAAATGAGTTATGAGGGCATCGAGGACATTGAAGAGGAAGAAGACGACTAGTATGCCGGAGAGCCTGACGTAATGAAGGCAAGTGATCGATTCAGAAACAGACAACTGGGGCACGGTGGGAGGATGGCCGCGCGATGAGCGCCGGAAGTGAAGTCATCACTCTGGCGGGCGGATGCTTCTGGTGTCTGGAGGCGGTCTATGACCAAATCAAGGGCGTACTCTCGGTTGAATCCGGTTATATCGGAGGCGCCATTGAGAATCCTTCGTACGAAGCGGTGTGTGGCGGAAGGACGGGCCATGCCGAAGCTGTGCGCGTCACCTATGATCCCACGCTCATCTCCTGTCGGGAGTTGGTCGAAATCTTTTTTGCGATCCACGATCCCACGACGTTGAATCGCCAGGGCAACGACGAGGGCACGCAGTATCGTTCCGCGATTTTCTACCATTCCCTCGAGCAACGGCAGGTGGCCGAGGCGGTCAAAGCCGCGGTCACAGCGCAAGGGTTGTATCCTAACCCGGTAGTTACTGAGATCGTTGCTGCGACAACGTGGTACGAGGCTGAACGATACCACCAAGAATACTTCGCCAGAAATCCGCTTCAAGGCTACTGTCAGTTTGTGGTCAGTCCAAAGGTCGCCAAGTTTCGGAAGCAGTTTGTGTCAAAGCTGAAGCCCTGACACGAGTCCTACCGTCACTTTCCAACAATCCACGACAGCCCTCGTTTCGGCGCATCCCATGAATCAGGCTTCTGAAAAATCTGATGAGTGGTCACACGTACCCGGGTGTGGGGTGGGCAGAATGGCCATTCGGAAACAGGATTGCCTTGTACTGTGGCGAGTATTTCACCGTCATCCCGTTCATCCTGTAATTCGAGAATGATGAGGGGGGTATTGGGATCGAGCAGACAGGTTTCCAGTATCTGCGGTCCTACAGTTGTTCCGGGAACAACGACGCGGACTTGCTGCTGACCTTGGGAGAAAATGGTGTCCCCTGCGCGCAGGGGACCTGACGGCGCCAGCGAATACAAGATCAAAGGGGCGGCGAGGATGACGAGGACGGCCAGTCCCATCGACCACAGTGGTGGATCGGATCGCACGTCATCGTCAGAATCACGCAAGACGCCCATCCCTCGACTACATTTGAGGTGATTCGGTTCTCTGGCAAGCGTAAGACTCTCTGCGGAGCTACTGCGGTGGATGTGCCTCAGCATCCAGCCAGGCGTCGCCTTCGCCGTTATTGTCCGGTGCCGTGCAAAGCGTTTGAAAATCGAACAGGCGTTGGTCCATGAGAAGCGGGGGGGGGGCGGTGGGGGCCGCCCCCCCCCTACAGTCGGGGGAGCCCGGCGCCGTTGTGTCACACCTGGGGTGGGAAGCCGACAAC
>CAYHNM010000041.1:3664-8546 GCA_964357985.1 uncultured Nitrospira sp.
CACCACCTATATAAACTTTTTTCCCAACACCCCCGCTCTTCCTATCTTTAAAATCCAACTGGCTTGGGACATTGAGACGCGGGGGGGCTAGTTTGGCTAGCCCCCCCGCGATACTGTCGGAGCAGCCGGGCGAATGTGTCTCCCACTGGCTGAGGAACGCCTTCACGTCCTTTCGCTTCAGATCTTCTTGAGATCCGCACAGATCGCAGGGGATGATCGGAAATCTCCGGAGCTCCGCGTATCGGGCCAGGTCTACCTCTTTCACAAAGGCGAGCGGTCGGATGACAAGATGGCGGCCATCTTTTGAACGGAGTTTTGGCGGCATGGCTTTGAGCTTGCCTGTGTACAGGAGATTTAGAAGCAGTGTTTCATTGATATCATCACGGTGGTGGCCGAGTGCGATCTTGGTAACGCCCAACTCAGAAGCAATGCGATAGAGGTGCCCGCGTCTGAGTCGTGAACAGAGAGAACACGTAGTCTGGCCCTCAGGGATCAGACGCTTGACGATGGAGTAGGTGTCGCGCGTTTCAATGTGAAACGGAATGCCCCGGTTCGTCAGGTACTCCGGCAGAATGTGCGCGGGAAAGCCCGGTTGTTTTTGGTCCAAGTTTACCGCGATGAGATCGAAGTGGATCGGTGCACGCTGTTGAAGAACGAGCAGGATATCGAGCAGGCCATAACTATCTTTCCCGCCGGACAGGCAGACCATGATCTTGTCCCCGTCTTCAATCAGCCGATAGTCGGCGATGGCTTGACCGACCAGGCGACAGAGCCGGGTCTGGAGTTTTTCAGTCTCCTCGTCTAACTTTGCGAGGGGAGTCGTAGGAACTGGTGATGAAAGCATGGGGCGATTGTACCTGCTCACTTGTACGGCTGTCGATGGAGTCGGAGTGGAACGACGATGGCGCAACATTCAGTAAGAACAATTCTCTTTGTCTGCACCGGTAACATCTTTCGGAGTTTGGCCGCGGAGTATGCACTCAAGCAGTATCTTGGGCCGCAAGGCGTGTATTGTGTCGGCTCCGCCGGGATTGAGGCGAAGCCACAATCGATCCATCCCATCGTACGTGCCCGGCTCCTGGAGCGTGGCGCTGACCCTGTCGTGCACATTCAACGCAAGCTGACACAATCGTTACTCGATCAGGCCGACTGCGTCGTGGCGATGGGGTGTGATCATCAAGAAGCGGTGCGACAATTGTTCGGATTGTCGATTCCTCTCTTCAATCAACTCTGCTTTGAGCGAGCCGAGCCGATCCTTGATGTGCATGAGGCGCTGCCTGATTGGGAAGAGAATGAGGCGCAGGCCCGGGCCTATGTGATTTCGGTGGTCGATCACATATGCAACGCGATTCCTCACTTCTCGGCACGATTGCCTCATCTTCGGTAATTTCCTTCTCAATATTCTCACTCCGTGGTTCATTCTTGTACTTTCAGTAACAAAATATTCCGCTTTTTGTCACAAGCCCATTTCGCTATGTCTAGTGGCCGACGAATTTCACTTCGGATGCTATAGTTTCTCAAGTAGCACAAACATTCTGTCGAGAACGTACGAAGCGGTTGCACGATGCATCGATCAGCACTTGAGATAACCAAACATCCCGCACCTGACTTGATTGACCCAGAGTGGGTTGGGTGGTCTGACGACCAGTTGTTGGATCTGCCGATGGGCAGGCTCAATCTGGAGGTCAAGGGCAGCTTTCTTGAGGGGCCGATTGCCGAGTTGGACCGTGAGCTGGAAACCCGGCGCTTGCGATTCCGTCCGCACTATTGGCTGTCGAATGAGTGGTTCACGCCGGATGGCGTGCCGGGCATTGCCATTCCGTTCTATCTGGCGCATCCGCGCCTGGCCAAACTTGAGTTGGCACAGATGCTTGAAGTTGAAGGTGGTACGCCTGATTGGTGCCTGCGTATTTTGCGGCATGAAGCCGGACACGCGATTGAAAATGCCTATCGGATTCGCCGCCGGCGAACACGCCAGGCGATTTTCGGCAAATCCTCCCAGGCCTATCCCAAGTACTACAGTCCCAGGCCGTACAGCCGGAGTTTCGTCCGGCATCTCGATGTGTGGTATGCCCAGAGCCATCCGGACGAAGACTTCGCGGAGACGTTTGCCGTGTGGCTGACACCGGATTCCACGTGGCATGACCGGTATCGCGGGTGGCCGGTGTTGAAGAAGCTGAAATATGTCGATGCGTTAATGCAAGAGTTAGCCGAGGTCGAGCCAACCGTCGTGACCACCGAAGAGATAGATCCGCTCCCCAGCCTCAAGAAGACGCTACGCGAACATTACGAGCAGAAACGCGCGCACTATGGCGTGGAACATTCCCTCCTCTACGACCCCGACCTCAAGCGGCTGTTTTCGGAAGGGTCGGCGCAGCCGGGTAAGCCCAGTGCCGCGACCTTTCTCAACCGGTTTCGGCGGGAAGTGCGTCGTAAGGTCGCGAGTTGGACCGGAGAGTACCAGTACACTATCGACCAGGTGCTGGAGGACATGATCCAACGGTGTCGCCAATTGGATCTTCGCCTGTCGGTGGCAGAAGAACAGGCCAAGCTGGACTTCACCATTCTGCTGACGGTACACACGATGAATTATCTGCGTAGCGGCCGACATCGGGTGGCCCTATGAGGCGACTGCGTATTCTCGTGCTGATGCATGAAGACCTGGTGCCGCCGGATGAGCTGAACGGCCATGACCTGAGCAAGGTTGGATGGAAGACCGAATATGATGTTGTGTCGACACTGAGGAAATTGGGCCACGAGGTGCATCCGCTCGGAGTGAAGAGCGATTTAGGAGTGATCCGGACGGCGATCGAAGAATGGCGTCCGCACATCGCCTTTAATCTACTGGAGGAATTTGACGGGATATCGGTGTATGATCAGAATGTTGTGTCATACCTCGAGTTGCTGCACGTGCCGTATACCGGCTGTAATCCCCGCGGGCTTATGTTGTCGCGCGATAAAGCTCTTACGAAAAAGGTTCTTTCATATCACCGGATTCCCTATCCCGACTTCATAGTCGTGCCGCAAGGCCGGAGCACCAAGCGACCCAAAGAATTAACATTCCCTCTCATCGTCAAGTCCATCAGCGAAGAAGCGTCGTTAGGCATCTCCCAAGCGTCGATCGTGGAAGACGACGAGAAGCTCAAAGAGCGCGTGGCCTTCATTCACCAGAGCATCGGTACCGGTGCCCTGGTGGAACAGTATATCGAGGGGCGTGAGTTTTATGTCGGCATCATGGGCAACGGGCATCTTCAAGTGTTGCCCGTGTGGGAATTGATCATGGACAAGCTTCCCGAGGATGCCAGGCGAATCGCCACTCAGCGGGTGAAATGGAGCCGGAAGTATCAAGACAAGTACGGTATCACATCGGAAGAGGCCAAGAATCTTCCGGCCGGGAAGGCGGAGGAGATTCAGCACCTCGCCAAACGGGTGTATCGAGCGCTCGGTCTCAGTGGGTATGCGCGAATCGATGTGCGCATGGATGCGGAAGGGAAGGTCTATGTGCTTGAGGCGAATCCCAATCCTCAAATCGCACACGACGAGGACTTTGCCGATTCCGCCGAGAAGGCCGACTATAGCTACAAAGATTTGCTCCAGGAACTGCTGAATGTCGGCCTGCGCTGGCAGCCGGCCAAAGCCGCTTAGTCTCCCGCAAGCAATCATCTCTAGATCTTGAGATAGAAATCAGCCGGCGCTTGGCCTGTTGAATCACCGAAAGGCGATTGCTACCAGCTGTGCGACTTGCATGTCTAGGGAGAGCGTCGGCAGCGTGTCTACGGTCCCCAACGGAAGCCAAACATCAGACTGATGCTGGTTCGATCTTTTTCCGGCAGGGAGGGCTGAAGATTGATGTCGTGGAGATTCACCATCAACGTTGATGACAGCGCAATGTTGTGAATGACTTGATACTCGAGCGAGAGGCCGATGGGAATGTACCAACTCGTGTCGTTTCGATTGATTTGCGAAAGGCCAGTGCCGCGGTCCAGATCGGCGTGGATGAGACCGATTCCGGTGAAGGGGACGAGGTTGATCCCGTTATTCAGCCGGAGGTGGTATTTCCCGACTCCGGCAAACGCAATCTGAAAGAGATTGCCGGTGGGACTGATCTGCATCATCGGTCCGAAGGAAAAGTTCCGATCGGCATAGTAGTCGACATTGAACCCGAGGGCGAAGACGGTTCCATTCACCGTGCCAGTCGTTAGCCCAAGATCTGACCCAAATCCCCACCGGTTCTCATCTGCACGGACTTGCCTGGGGGAGATACTGCTCCAAATCAGAATGGCCAGTGCGAACGTTCCAATGAGGTGACGTGTCCAGGTGGTCGGTGTGAAGACATAGTGTGAACGCATGTCGGGAATCTAGCATAGCGTTTTGATTCGAACAAGGCGCTTGAGAGTCGAGTCGCAGGTGCAGTACCCTCGCATGGCGCTCATCGACCTGCTGGGGGAGATTCGTTACCATGACACCGAAAGATGCTGCTGCCGGCCTGTTCGCCGCCCTTCCGAAACCTATCTCGGTCGATCAGATCCAAGAGTACGGGATTGAAGTCACCGAGTCTCAGGCCTGCCATATCGCGCGGGAAATCCTGTCGCTGAACCTCTATTGGATTCTTGCGGCGGTTGATGCCCACATTCTCCAGAAGTACCGGGCGTTGATCGGCGGGCTCTTGCTCGAATCGGTCACCGCTGAATGGTCGTCGGATACATTCGGCTTGGAGCAGTGGGGCGGGTATCGGCAGGAACTGGATGAGCGGCGGGAGTACTATGCGCGACTTATGGACGACCGGTTGAACCCGATGGGGCTCAGCGCGGAAGCCGCTACGCTGTTGGAAGACCAGGGTGTGGTGTCGTCCGACGACCGGCAGAAGTTGCTGGTGCTCTTT
>CAYHNM010000042.1:0-8540 GCA_964357985.1 uncultured Nitrospira sp.
CCCCTTGTCGTCGCCGGAGGTTCAACAGTATCTGACCAACTTGAAGCTGTCGCTCCCGGACGGCTATCAAACCGAAATCAACACCGCTGCGGTGCACTGGATGGAACAGGTAGCCCGCGCGATGGATCGCGGCCTGGTGATTACGATTTATTACGGCCATACCGCGCAGGATCTCTATGGGCCCGATCGTGCGAAAGGGACGCTGCTCTGTTACTACTCGCAGATGACCTCCGAAAATCCCTATGAGCGGGTTGGGCTCCAGGACATGACCTCCCATGTGGACTTTTCGACCCTCGCCACCGTCGGCGAAGAACAGGGTCTGCGCGTCACGGGATTTACCAATCAGATGAGTTTCCTGATGGGGCTCGGCCTGGAAGATTTTCTCTCAAAGATGGACCCGGAAAGCGCCGAGTTTCGCGCGGCGATTCACCTGGTGCGGCCGGAAGGGATGGGGCGCACGTTCAAGGTGCTCGTTCAACATAAAGGCATCGAGCTGCCGACACTGGATGGGCTAGCATTTAAGCCATTCTTCGGATCCGCATTGACGTTGCACCACGCCGCCTGAGGAACGCTATGGGAAACGCCGCAGTTCCAGCGAACTACCTTCCGATCCTCCTGTTTATCGGGATCGCGATCGCCTTCGGCGCTGTGTCGCTGCTGGCGGGATGGTTCGTCCGGCCAAGCCGTCCCTACCGCGCCAAGTTGGCTCCTTACGAGAGCGGCAGCCCGCTGTTTCAAGATGCCCGCGTCCAGATCCCGATGCGCTATTACATCATCGCGATGCTGTTCGTGATCTTCGATATCGAGATCGTCTACATGTTCCCCTGGGCGGTGGCGTTTTCCAAGCTCGGGTTCGTTGGGCTCGCGGAAATGGTCACCTTCATCGGCATTTTGGTCGTCGGATTCTGGTACGCCTGGAAAAAAGGGGCATTGGAGTGGGATTAAAGAGAGAAGAGCCGGTGGCATATAGCGTATGGCTGATAGCCGGAAATCTTGAGTTTCCTCCGATCCATAAGCCATTTGCTATACGCCATTCGCTCCGGGGAAGATCATGAGCTTTTTAGAACGACAATTCGAAGCCAATATCCTCACGACGAACCTGGACGCGGTCGTCAACTGGGCGCGGAAGTCGGCCCTCTGGCCAATGACCTTCGGCCTCGCCTGCTGCGCGATCGAGATGATCGCCAGCGTGTCGTCCCGTTACGATCTCGACCGGTTCGGCGCCGGCGTGTTCCGCGCCTCCCCGCGCCAGTCGGATCTGATGATCATTGCCGGCACGGTCACCCGCAAGATGGCCCCCGTGATCCGCCGGATTTACGATCAGATGCCGGAACCGCGCTATGTCATTTCGATGGGCTCCTGCGCCACCTCCGGGAACCACTACAACAGCTACGCGGTGGTGCAAGGCGTCGATCAAATCATTCCGGTGGATGTCTACGTGCCCGGCTGCCCGCCGCGGCCAGAGGCGCTGCTGGATGGACTATTAAAACTCCAAGAGAAGATTCAACGCGAAAAGGTGTTTGTAAGATGATGGCTAATGGTGAATGGTTGATGAAAAAACCAGCGCTACCGACCATTGACTATTGAACCATGAACCATCGACCATGAACCATGCATTCACTTCTTGAGACACTCAAAACCCGGTTCCCGGACGCCGTGCTCTCCGTCGATCTCGACACAGGCCGCGGTGAAATGGCCGCCCAGGTGCGCGCGGCGGATATGCTCGCGATCGCCCGCTACCTGCATGACGCGCCCGAGATGGCCTTCGACCATATCACCGATATCTGCTCCGCGGATTACCCCGCGGACCAGAACCGGTTTGAGGTGATTTATCATTTGCTGTCGCTGCCCCATGGCCGCCGGATCCGTGTGAAAGCCCGCGTCACCGAAGACAATCCTTCAATCCCTTCGGTAACGAGCGTATGGCGCGGCGCGGAATTCCTCGAGCGGGAAGTGTTCGACATGATGGGCATCACGTTTACCGGACATCCGGACCTCCGCCGGATTCTGATGCCGGAAGACTATGCGGAAGGCTACCCGCTCCGGAAGGATTTCCCCACGGAAGGCCGCGGCTGGCGCAGCCAGTTCGACTTTATCCCGCGCCTCGACGAAGCGCCGGAAGAGATGACCGAAGGCGAGTATTCGGAAGCGGAAAAGAAACCGTTTATTGCCGCGAACGGCGCTCCCGGATCGCGGCGGCGGGAAGAACTCCTCTTGAACATGGGGCCGCAACATCCCAGCACCCACGGCGTGTTGCGCGTCGTGCTGGAGCTCGACGGAGAACGCATCATCAAGGCGACACCGGATCTCGGGTATCTCCACCGCGGCGTCGAAAAACTGGCCGAAGGCCTGGCGTACATGCAAGTCATTCCGCATACCGACCGGCTTGATTACGTCTGCGCCATGGCCAACAATTACGCCTACGTCCGGGCCGTGGAAAAGCTGCTCGACATCACTGTGCCGGAGCGCGCCGAATACATCCGCACACTGGTGGCGGAGATGCAGCGCATCATCGGCCACTTGTTCTGGCTGGGCACGCAAGCGCTCGACATCGGCGCCATGACCGTCTTTTTCTGGACCTTCCGCGAGCGGGAGATTCTCCTGGATCTCTTCGAGCAACTCTGTGGCGCCCGCCTAACGCTCAATTATTACCGGATCGGCGGAGTCGACAGCGACTTTACGCCGGAGCTGGTCCTGCGGCTCCGCGCGTTCCTCAGCACGTTTCCACAGAAAGTGGCCGAGTACGATTCACTCATCGCATCCAACCGCATCTGGGTCGGGCGCACGAAAAATGTGGCCGTCATTTCCGGTGAAGATGCGATCAATTTCGGGCTCACCGGCCCCACCTTGCGCGGCTCCGGAGTCGACTATGATATTCGCAAGCTGGAACCGTACGGAGTGTACGACAAGGTGGAGTGGGAAGTGCCGCTCGGAAAACACGGCGACACCTACGACCGGTACTGGGTCCGGATGGAAGAAATGCGGCAGAGCGCCAGGATCATTGCGCAATGCCTGGATCAAATGCCCCAGGGACCCATCATGGCCGACGTGCCGCAATATATCCCGCCACCCAAGCAGCAAGTGATGCGGGACATGGAAAGCCTGATCCACCATTTCATTATTTTTACGCAGGGGTTCAAGCCGCCGAAAGGCGAAACCTATTGCGCCACCGAAGCCCCGAAGGGCGAGCTGGGATTCTTCATCATCAGCGACGGCAGCCCCCGTCCTTACCGACTGAAGATCCGCTCCCCCTCGTTCGTCCACATGGGCGCCTTCGACCACATGGCGCGGGGCTACCTGATTTCAGACATCATCACGATCTTCGGTTCCTATGACATCGTGATGGGGGAATGCGATAGGTGAAGAGAAACCGTAAAACGTCAAGCGTTGGGAAAGCGTCCTCTTCACGATTGACGAATGACCAATGACGAGTGACGAAAGATGACAACTCGCATGACGCTATTGGAAAAGTATAAGGACGAAATAGCCGAATTAATAAGCCGCTATCCGGTCAAACGGTCGGCGCTGATTCCATTGCTGTATCTCGCGCAACGCGAGCACGGCTACATCACGGAAGCGGCGATGACGGAGATCGCCGGCCTGCTGAAACTGACACCGCCGCAGGTGTATGAGACCGCGACCTTCTACACGATGCTGAACCTCAAGAAGGTCGGCACTCACCATATCCAGGTGTGCAAATCCCTTATGTGCGCGCTGGTCGGGTTGGACACCGTGATCGGCTGGATCAAGACCAAGCTCGGAATCGCTCCCGGCGAAACAACGGCAGACGGTCTGTTTACACTGACCGCCGTCGAATGCCTGGCGGCCTGCGGCACCGCGCCGATGATGCAGATCAATGACGATTATTATGAACGGCTGACGGAAGAGAAGATCGACAAGATCCTGGCGGACCTTCGAATCAACGGAACCAGCCCATTGAAAAGCGGGCCCTACATGTGGCCTGAACCCGTCAGCGCCAAGCGCTGACGGAAATGGTCAATGGTAAATGGCTTATGGGTGATGGCCGATTCATCAACCATCGTCCATTAACCATCAACCATCGATAGGAAAACGATGCCGAAATACGAACTCGTCCTTCTGAAAAACATGATGCAGCCCGGGTATACCGGGTCCTTGGCAGACTACGAAAAGACCGGGGGCTACCAAGCCTTGCGCAACGCGCTCGGCAAGATGGCACCGACCGACGTCACCACCACGGTCATGAAGTCCGGTCTGCGTGGCCGAGGCGGCGCAGGCTTCCCGACCGGCGTGAAGTGGGGATTTCTCCCGAAAGATTATCAAGGCCCCCGCTATCTCTGCTGCAATGCCGACGAGAGCGAACCGGGAACCTTCAAGGACCGGCAGCTCATGGAGCGGGATCCGCACCAGGTCCTTGAAGGCATTGTGCTGGCCTGCTATGCAATTAGCGCCCAGTCCGCCTACATTTATATCCGTGGCGAAATGGTCCTCGGCTCCAAGATTCTGGAACGAGCCATCGGGGAAGCCCGCGCCGCCGGATACATCGGCAAGAACATCCTTGGAACCGGCATCACGGTGGACGTCTGGGTCCATCGAGGCGCCGGCGCCTACATCTGCGGAGAAGAAACGGCGCTGCTCGAATCGCTGGAAGGCAAGCGCGGCCTGCCAAGAGTGAAACCGCCGTTCCCGGCCACCCATGGCCTCTATAACAAACCGACCGTCGTCAACAATGTGGAGACACTGGCCAATCTCCCGCACATTCTTTCTCGTGGGCCGGAATGGTTTGCCTCAATCGGCTCGCCGCCCAAGAGCACTGGCACACGCGTCTTCTGTGTCAGCGGCCATGTGAAACGCCCCGGCAACTATGAATTGCCGATGGGCGTGACGATTCGTGAACTGGTATTCGAACATGCCGGAGGCATGCGATCGGACAAACCGCTGAAAGCCTTTATCCCGGGCGGGGCTTCGGCCCCCTTCCTGACGCCTGATCACCTGGATGTAAAGCTGGACTTTGAATCCGTGGCAGCGGCCGGGTCAATGCTGGGTTCCGGCGGAGTCACGGTCATGGAAGAAGGCACCAGCATGGTCTGGGCCGCGCTCCGGCTGATGGAATTTTTCTATCATGAGTCCTGCGGCAAGTGCAGTCCCTGCCGGGAAGGCAGTTCCTGGCTCGTGCAGACCATGCGCCGTATTATGGCCAAGCGCGGCCAGATGCAAGACCTTGAAACCCTGACAGATCTGTGCAAGAACATCGCCGGCCGGACAGTTTGCGCCTTCGGCGATGCCGAGGTGTCGCCGATCATGAGCACGTTGAAACATTGGCGTCACGAGTATGTGACGTTGATTCACGAAGCCGAAGCGGCCAATTTGATCCGCCCGGAATCCGTGGGAACCAGACACTGAGACTATGCCGAATACGTCTGAAACAGTTCGCGTGACGATCGACGGCCATACGATCAGCGTGCCGAAAGGCACCCTGCTGATCGAAGCCGCACGGCGCGTGGGCGCGATGATTCCGCACTTCTGCTATCACCCCAAGCTCAAGCCTGACGCCAACTGCCGCATGTGTTTGGTCGAAGTTGAAAAGATGCCCAAGCTCCAAACAGCCTGCAGTACCCCGGTCGCCGAGGGCATGAGCGTCCGTACCGCCACGACGGTCGTGAACGACGCCCATAAATCCGTGCTGGAATTCATTCTCGCGAATCATCCGTTGGACTGCCCCGTCTGCGACCAGGGCGGAAAGTGCGACCTGCAAGACTTCTCGCATCAGTACACCGCGACGACGAGCCGGTTCGCCGAGACCAAGCGCATTTTCCAGAAAGAATATTTCAGCCCGCTCATCGAAACCCAGATGAACCGTTGCGTGCAGTGCCTGCGCTGCGTCCGGTATTGCGATGAAGTCATGGATGTGAAGGCCCTGGCCCCGGTCGGCCGCGGAACGATGACGGAGATCAAACATTTCGGCGCCCATCCGCTGGACTGCGAGTTCTGCGGCGGCTGCGTGCAGATCTGCCCGGTCGGCGCGATCACCAGCCGCCTGTCCATGTATGAATACCGTCCCTGGATGCTGAAACGCGCCGAGACGATCTGCGGTTATTGCGGCGACGGGTGCCAGATCACCGTCCAGACCAAGAACAATGATTTGATCGAGGTGAACTCCGCCTACGGCGCCGGACGGAACAATGGCGATCTCTGCGCCAAGGGTTTCTTCGGCTTTCACGCCACCAGCCATCCCGAGCGGCTCACGCATCCACTGATCCGCCGGAACGGAACTCTGGTGCAAACCACCTGGGAAGAGGCGCTGGAGTTCATTGCCGAGCAAGCGGGCCAGATCAAACAAGCGCATGGCGGCCAGGCGTTCGGAGGCCTGATTACCGGCCGATGCACGAATGAAGAGCTGTATCTCTTCCAGAAATTCATGCGGCTGACCATCGGCACCAATCATCTCGATAGCAGCGCCCGGTACGGGCAGATGAACAGCATACAGGCCATGCGCCGGGTGCAGGGGACGCATCGCTGGACCGTGACCTTCGAGGATCTCGGCGCCGCCGACGTCCTGCTATTGGTCGGAACAAACATCACCGAAACAAATCCGATCACCGGTCTTGCGATCAAGGAAGCGGTCAAGAAACGCCAGGCGACCCTCATTACCGTTGAATCGCTGCAACCGGCGATCGGCACGATCAGCAACATCGTGAATCTGTCGCAGCACCACTTCTGCGTCTCGCCCACGCTGTTCCGCACCGCCATCCTTGGCCTGCAAAAGGCAGTGGTCGAACAGAATTTGGTGTCCTCCGATCTGACGCAACAACGATCGAGCTTTGTGACCGCCGTCACGGGGCGGCTGCAACAATTGTCCTGGCAGGACATCCACACCGCTACCGGAGCGGGCCAGGAAGCCTATGCCGCCGCTGCGCAGGCGCTGGCCAAAGGGAAGCGCGTCGTCGTCGTCACGGGCCAGGGCCTCTTGCGCAGCGATCAGGGCTATGCCGGCGTCATGAATCTGCTCGATCTGCTGCTTCTCTTGGGCAAACTCGATCAGCCGGGCTGCGGTCTGGCTCCGCTGGCGGAAGAAAACAACGACCAGGGCGCGATTGAAATGGGCGCGGTCGCCGAATTCCTGCCGGGCCCCGTCGAGATGACCGACAAGAGCGGACGGGACCGGGTACTGGACCTCTGGAAAGAAGCGCCGCCGTCTACTGATGGCAGCACGCTGGTTGAGATGCTGGCCCGCGCCAAATCAGGCCAGCTCAAAGCGATGGTTATTGTCGGCGAGAACCCCCTGGCCAGCCTGCCGGCTCCGTTAGACGTGCGCGAGTCGCTCGAAAAATTGGACCTGCTGGTCTGCCAAGAACTCTTTTTGACGGACACCGCCGCGCTGGCCCATGTCGTCCTGCCGGTCTGTTCATCGCTCGAAAAAGACGGCACCTTTACGAACACGGAAGGCCATGTACAAGCGGTCCGGCAGACCGTCGAGCCGGCCGGCGAAGCCCGCCCGGACTGGGAAATCTTCTCGGCCCTCTCGGGGCTGCTCGGCGCGCCGCTGGACTATACCGAGAGCCGTGAGATCCTGAAGGAGATCCGCAGCCTCATCCCGGGATATGGCTCGTTAGGACCGGCTCCGCTCCCCGCGAAAGTGGATCGCGCGGCGATCGATCGCTATCTCAGCCAGGGCTTTGAACGCGATCTCGCCGGACGCTACCAGATGCCGCGCACTCCGTCCCGTCCGGACGGAACCGTGCAGATTGAACTCGTGCAGAGCCTGTTCCACTCGGGCAAGTTGTCGACCAAGTCGAAGGGGCTGATCCAGATCGAAGGCCGGAGCTCCTTGCGTATCAGTCCGCGCGATGCCGCTCGGTTTGCCCTGGTCGACGGCAACCGTGTCCGCCTCTCCAATTCGCAGGGCGAGGTCACCGCGGAAGTCAAAGTCGCGGACCGGGTGCCGGAAGGCCACGCCTGGTTCCCGGACCATTTCAGTCAGGAAGTGAACAAACTGTTTGCCTGTGTCATTGATACCGAGACCAAGGTGCCGTATATCCGGACGACCTCGGTCTCGATGGTGAAAGTGTCGTGAGAAAACCGTGTCGATGTTGACGGTCGCTAATCCAGGGGTGTCATCGTGACTGAACTCAGCTTGCGTCTCGCTGTCTCGCTCGCACAAATCGCCGCGGTCATGGGCATTGTGATGCTCACCGTGATGATCCTGACGC
Source organism: uncultured Nitrospira sp. (assembly GCA_964357985.1). GTDB lineage: Bacteria > Nitrospirota > Nitrospiria > Nitrospirales > Nitrospiraceae > Nitrospira_D. The sequence continues at coordinate 8,190 of CAYHNM010000042.1, forward strand.
TCGCCGAGCGGAAAGTGCTCGGATGGATGCAGGATCGGATGGGCCCCATGGAAGTCGGCCCCTACGGCATTCTGCAGCCGATCGCCGACGGCCTGAAACTCTTCTTCAAAGAAGACATTGTCCCGGCCGGTGCCAACAAGTTCCTGTTCAGCCTGGCGCCGATTCTCGCGATGGTGTCGGCGCTCATTGGCTTCGCCGTCATTCCGTTTGGCCCAGACCAAACCATCGAGGTTTTCGGCATCTCCGTGAAGCCATTCGTGATCAGTGATATCAATATCGGCGTGCTCTATATTCTGGCCTTTGCCTCGATCGGCGCCTACGGCATCATCCTGGGCGGCTGGGCCTCGAACA
>CAYHNM010000043.1:0-2634 GCA_964357985.1 uncultured Nitrospira sp.
TGGATCGCCAACAGGACCGCCGGGAAGACCGCCGCGCTGACCGTGGTGGCCGCGGTCGGTAAACACGTCGGGGGAGAACGACAAGAGGGGCTCACGACATCCGTCGTGAGCCCCTCTTCGTTCGCTATGGGCGAGGGGAATCTACCGGTGCCGGGTGCCCTGCCCGTCGTGCTTTTCTCGTGCAATATGACGCGAGGCGCGATTCTGAGCGGCGCCGATTCGAGCCCGCTCTTTGTCTGTAACAACTCCATCGGCCTTCGCACGGTTATCCATGCGATCGATTCGGTTCTGTTGCCGATCCAGCCGGTTGGCCTCCCGTTGATTCAATTGGCCGCTGGCAATCCCCTGATCAATCCGCTTCTCCTGATTCGCCTGCCGTTGATCGATGACCGGCGTTTCCGCCTGGGCAAAGGCCATCCCACTCATGCCAAGCATCAACACGCCAACCGTCAATACCATCGTCTTCATCGGTACCTCCTAGGATAAAAGGTTGAGCCCCCGTGCTCTCATCAACGCGCGGCCATCCACTCCGTTGACAGAACTTGTATCCGGGGAACACCTGAATGGCACTATGTATCAGGAGGCTAGAGGGCTGTCCAGAAATTGCGAGCAAGAGCGAGAAGGAGGAAGGCTACAGAAACAGGCCTGGAGGTTGGGGAACCGCTCCGCTAGTGATCACGCCCGCCGTGGCCGCTTCCGTTCCGATCAGGCCGGCTGCCACGGTCATCACGCCCGCCACTGTTGCCGCGATCATCCCGGCCTCCGCGGTCCGAGCTGCCGCTTCGATCCATACGGTCGCCGCTCCCGGATCCGCTGTGATCGCCGTCGCGGAAAATCCGATCCGCCCGCTGGCCCTTGGAAACCTGGTCACGAATGGATTGAACATTGAGCCGCCCCTGCTGAAACTCAGGGCCCCGCCGCTTGATTTCCCGTGCCAGGTCGGCCAATTCCGCAGACCGATAGCCCTGCCGTAACCCTTCCGCCACCAGCGCCGCCCCGTCCTTTGCCGAAATCTTGGCCTCCTTGAGAATCGCTAAACTTTTCGCGCCTGACGCCAGCGATTCCTGAGGAACCTTGCCGCCCGCTCCTTGGCCGGTCTTCGCCAGCTCACGCACTTCTTCGGCGGTCGCTCCGCGGCTCAACGCCTCGGCCAACCCTTCCAGCGCACGCTGCCGATTACCTGATGAATCAACCATGCCTTTGCTGACCGATTCCTGCAATACGTCATGAGCCGACTCAAAATGGGTCACCAATTGGCGCAACACCGGATCGATGCGCTTCGGCTCAACCCCTTTGGCCAGGCCTTCTTTCACCTTATTTGCGAGCGGTTCGGTCGGAATCCCTTTTTCACCGGCCTTCGTCACCTGCTCAAGAAGGGCATTCACCTCTTCCGCAGAATGTCCTTGAGCCGAGCGCAGCCGGTTGATCTCTTCCCGGTCTTGGTTGGAGAGGGAATCGGCCATGACGGGCGACGCACCCAGACACATCGCCAAACCGACCAGCCACACCGGTATGTTCATCGTGCTGCGCATAGTGTTATCGAACGATCACGACCCCATTGGTTTGCCCGAATCCGTCTGTCACAAAATCCTCCGCCAGCGGCGGCACCACCCACTCTTTTCCGTCAACCAGATACATGAAGGTGTGTTCTCCAGACAGCAGCATCACCTCGGCAATCCAGATCCCGGTCTTGCCCTCTCGTTTCATTGACGTCGCACCTTTGACCCACCCGTTAAACGAACCCACGACGTACACGGTATTAGCTGTCGGTGCGAAGTAGGTAAACCGCACCCCGCCCGTCACCGGCTTGGGCACATCAGGCTTGATCGTCGACGCACAGGCGCTCATGGCCACCACCAACGCCAGGCTCACCATCGCGATTCTGAGTCCGCTCATCATGGGCCGCAGAGTACCCGACAGCCGAATCCGATGCAAGGAAGCATGTCCTAGGTTTAGATACTGACATCAAGCACCGCATTCTCCGCGCCAAAGCCGTCGCCGGACGCTTCACCCGCCAGAGGATCGGCAATCCATTGCTTGCCGTCGATCACAAACATGTATTGATACCGGCCGGGCTTCAGGGGAATCGTAGCAGTCCACAGGCCGCCTTCCGACCGCTCCAGTTTCGTCTGCCCGGGATTCCATCCGTTGAAATCACCCGCGACTGCAACAGACTGCGCACCCGGTTGCAGCAACACCAGCCGGACAAACACCTTTGACTCCCGATCCGTGTTCACGGCAATTGTCTGAACCGGGTTCGCAACCACAGGAACGTCAACGATTCGCTCCGGCGCCATCTTGACGACTCCCACCATCGCCACGACAGCAACACAGGCCGCGGCCATCGCTCCTCCCAGATTCCACTCCAGCGTGCGCGGCACCGTGATCGCCGCACACACACGAGCCCAGAGACGGATAGGAGGAGATGCCACTTTCGCTTTCAACTGGCTCATAAACTTAGCCGATGGCGTAATCCTCGGCAGTTGTGCCGCCTCCACGACCACCATCTCGAGATTCAGCCAGCTCCGACGTAACGCGGGATCGACATCGACCGACTGGAGAAACGCCACCCGCTCCTCCGGCGCCAGATCCTGGTCGAGAAATCGCTGCACCATGAGTTCCTGTTCATTCATT
>CAYHNM010000043.1:2734-5949 GCA_964357985.1 uncultured Nitrospira sp.
CAGAGACTTGAACGCCGACAGAAATGTTTCCTGCGCCAGATCCTCGGCCTCGGCTCGATTCCCGACCATCCGGTACGCGAGATTCACGATGCTCGAGGCATGCCGATCGATCAGCCGGCCGAAGGCCTCCTGATCCTGCTTGAGACTGCGCGCCACCAGCTGGGCGTCGTCAGGCCCTTCTCGCTGATCCTGTGGCATCATCCGCTCCACTCACCCGACCTGACTGCCACCGGACTGTCTGCGTTGGCCTATTCGATTCATTAGACGCGGCATCCCTCGATTCGTAAACGGCACAGACCTTCCTCAAAAGCGGTAACTGGTACCGACCGTCAGCGCGAAATCAGGCGCCCCGTCGGACAGCCCCAGCGTGACCCCGCCACTAAAACGCCACGCCGCAGAAGCCGTATAATTTGCCGCCAGAAAAACATCCCTCGCATTGACAAACCCGCGCAGGATCGACCGATACTCTTCATAATAGGCGCTCACCAGCACATCTCTGGTGAAGTAATACCCACCGCCCACGTCGTACCAATGCTGGTTCTGAAAATTAATCCCCTCAGGATCACCGATGATGTTGTACCCACCATCCAAGAATGCAATCCACTTTTCTCCTAACATTTTCGAGATCTCGACTCCCGCTCCATAATCAAACGCGCCGGTTCCCAACCCCTGACTGGCGCTGGCGGTCGGCAACTTCATCCGTCCCGTCACCGCTATCAGTGGCATGTAATCTTTTTCTTCGACCGCATAATATCGCCCTTTGAGGATGATATCGCCGAGACCGGCCGTGGTTACTTTCTGACCGGCATTCCGGGTCGTCAAACCACACACTCGATCTTTTCCGGAAACACCCGATCCCTTCCCGCTACACCCTCCATCCTCAGCACCGCCGCCCCCGCCGCCAGTTCCCGAATTGCTCCCACCATTATCATCGATTCGCGTCCCCGTGCCCCCTACCAAAGTCGTCCGACCATCTGTTGTCGCAGTCACAAAGGGAATCACGAGTGTCACATCGCCGTCTTTGAACATCCGTCTGATGGATAAGGGCGCATAAAAAAAGGTGCTGGTTGTATCCGTTCCGAACTTCCCACTGCTATAACTCGGAGTAAATCCCACCTGCCAATGTTGCTCCGGCTGAACAGGCCCTTGCTCGATCTTGTCTGCCGCTTGCGCTTCAAAACCCCACATCCCCATCACGCTAATCACACCCATAAGCGCCCTTACCCACTGCACCTTCATCATTCCATCACCCTTTCTCCATACCCTGCATCCCGCCAATCCGATAACACAACGGCGCCGGGCAAGTCTCCCGGCGCCGCTGCTGCGCCGCTATCGACTACCAGCTCCGACCTAGTTCCGTCCAGCTCTCTCAGGCCGCTCCGGTCGTTCCGGCCTTTGCGGGCGCTCGGGCCGTTCCGGTCGTTGCGGACGTTCCACCCGCTCGATGCGGTTGGGTCGATCCATCTGCGCGGCGCGGGCATTGTCGCGCCCTTCACGGCCGCGTTCACCGGCAACCTGATCGGCACGATCGAGACCTCGGACTTCTCCTCCGGCATTGAAGCGACGATCCTGTTGCCGATCAGCCTGCCGGTCTTGACGGCGGTCCTGTTGGCGATCCTCCTGCCGCATATCGCCCGCCTGCGCGACCCGCATGTCGTCACCGCCCCGTCGACCGCCGCTGTCGCCTCGCCCGGATCCACTATTGGCGAAACCTGGCCCGCTGTTATCTGAACCCTGTCCGCTATTCCCGAATCCGGATCCGCTGTTGTCGCTCCCGTTTCGCCCCCCACGGCCATCCGCCCGGTTGCCCCCACGATCATTCCCCCCTTCGAGGCGAAATCGATCGAACTGCGCTTGAAGATTCTGCCGTTCGGACTCTGTCAATTGGGCGTGATCGATCCCTTCGATTCGTGCCCGCAGCTGCCCTTCCTCTCGCCCGACTCTCGCTCGAAGGTCATTACTGCGAAACGTCACATTGCGCTCCGCGCCATTCGCAGATGGCACCACCGTCGAGACTTGCCGGAGCAGATTTCTGTTCGGATCGCCGTTCAGAAACAGCGCCCGCTGCTCCGCCTCGGTCAGAGACACATTGCGAAACTGCACCTCCTGGACTCCTGGCCGAGCAAACTGTGTTTGAATTGTCTGTTTCACGGCTTCGATATCGACCGACCCGCTGGACGTTCTCGGCAGAGCCCCGTGAATCTCCACCTGCCCGTTCTGAATCGGCGGCGTGATCTGAGCCCAAACCGGACTGGCCATTATGAGCACGCCGCCCAATGTCCACACACTCCTGTACATGCGCTGATATCTCTCCATACCTATTCCTCCTGCGTCGAAGATCTGAACAACCAACCCGGTCCTACTGCGCCATCCTGCCATATTTGACGAGGCCGGCGGGATTGCGTCAACACCGTTCCCGCTCAAGGTCACTCAGAGATATCGGGGGATCCCGGTATCCCCGGCCTAGCCACACGCTCAGTCTCCGGCACATCTAGTCCTCTAACTCCGCTTCCCTCCACGTCAGTACTCCACCGTTCAAACGACCTTTCACCTTGACCACTATTCCAACCCTGGCGGCATTGAAGAATGCGGCACGGCCGATGGGTTGATCGTTGAGCCCCTTGAACTCATTCTCGGAGATCCCCGATGTATTCACCGGCACCCCCAATATCGTCAGGTTCGGATTGGAGACAACCTGCACAGGGCCCTGCAGATCCACATCGTCGGACGCCGACCGCTGCTCGACGCGGGTCGCGATCACGGCATTGCTGCTACCCAGCCGCCCCCTCACACGCACATGGTCGCCGATCGAGAGGTCATTGAGGGTCGTCCCGCTGTCAGCCCGGATCCCCGTCTGACTGTTCACGGCAACCGTCACGCCGGGCAACCCTGTGAGAGTGAAGGTGGCGGCACCGGTATTGATCGAAGCAACATCTCCCTCCAATCTGGCACTCTCGTGAAACTTCACATGCCTGGCCGTGAGGATGCCGTTGGCCAACCGGCCTTCAGCCGAGAGTTTCGCTCCGACAAGAATTTCATCGATGGCCCCGCCGCGAAATTCCGTACTGCCAGTCGTCTGCACATGCGTCGCGCCGATGAAGAAATCGCCGGCCCCGAGCACTTGCGTCACCAACCCCTCGACTTCGAATTCATCCGCCTGTTGGACGCCCTGACTCTCCGGCTCAACTTTCGACGCCGTGAGCGTGGTCGTCGCC
>CAYHNM010000043.1:6049-8515 GCA_964357985.1 uncultured Nitrospira sp.
GCACCGACTGACCTGGGATATTGTTATCAATCAGGGTCGTATTATCGATCAGCACGGCCTGGCCCATAACCACAAGGCTCAACCCGTCTACGGCAACCGACTGGACCAGTCCCTCCACAACGTCCCGCTGGCGAACCGAGTTCGCCGATCGTTGGTCCCCATTCACCGATCCGCTCACCACTACGGTCATGCCGAGCTTGAGATCGCTCTGACTGCCCGGCTGCCCGTCAACGACGAAGGATGCCGCCGTAGTCTCAAATCTCTTTCCGTTCACGAAGACACTGCCGAATCCGGTAATCGTTCCGGAGGCCATGGCCGACCCGCTGGCATTGCCTGCCGAAGCTCCTGGCGCGCCATCGCCTCCACCGCCGCACCCACCCAGCAATCCGAACAATCCTACGATCCCCGCTGCCTGACACAGACTCGATTGCCATCTCATAGCGTCACCCTCATGAAATATGATTTAGGACGGTTGTTTTTCCCGGTCATTCGCCGACACCCCTGCCGGCCGCGCGCCCTCCGCCAGGACATCCGCCGACCAGGCGACACGGGCCGGACACCATTGCCAGACACCAAGGGTGATGATTCTCGTCAATCCGGTTGGAAGACAAGCGACTGTGTTCACCGATACCTCTCGATTGACAACCCGCGTCGAGGCCCCGCAGCGGCTCAGATACGGTTCACTGGTCAATCGATGAAGATCGAAATGGGGCACGAAAAAAGCGACGACCGGAACTGGCAGGACCGCAAGCGAGGAATCGTCCACCCATTCGCTTCCGGCGCAATGAACGTCCAACCCTGCCGTTCGCTTCGCATCGTCCCGCACCAAGGTTGATGTACACCCGGATAACAGCAGAACGCCTGAGAGAATACAGACGCTCGCGCGTGAATAGATCTGTCGCATAGCCCCTCCTTTCAACCCCGTTTGATGGATTAGACGGAGGTGAAGAAGAAAGGTAAACGACCGGCTTTAGCGGATATCCTGAAAGAAGACTCGAGGCAAGACCGGCAGACGGAATTCCACGTAGAGGATGATCAGAAGTACACGGACAAAGCTCCTCCAGACACCCATTTTCAGAAACTTACGGGCGTCAGTGACGACGGGCGGCGACAGCAGCAGCGGAGTCGTGACCTTGATCAGCCGCTCACAGAAGGCGACGTCTTCAAGAATCAGCTGGCTTGGAAATCCACCGAGTTGTTCGAACAGGGCGCGGCGGACAAAGAGCGCCTGGTCACCGTAGATGATCCGGCTGCGGATGCAGCGGAAGTTGTCCAACCATGAGATCGCCGTCAACCGCCAGTCGTCTCCCGAGAACCGATGCATAAACCCGCCGGCCTGGACGGCGGCATCCGACTCCATATCAAGCAATCGTTGGATGGCGCCGGGCGGCAATACCGTATCAGCATGAAGAAAAAGTAGCCATTCGCCGGTCGCCAGCTTGGCGCCGGCGTTCATTTGAACGGCGCGGCCTTTGGACGCCGTGATGACCTGCACCGCTGAACATGAACAAGCGATCTCGATTGTTCGATCACGACTTCCACCGTCCACGATGATCGTTTCGTAATTCCCTTGCTGGGTAAAGAGGGCGCGAAGCGTCGCCGGCAAGGCCTTCTCTTCGTTGTACGCCGGAATGATGACGGAGATCATGCCGGCGCCTCGGCTAACCACGGGGGCAGAAACGTCCGGACATCCTGAGCCCAGGCGGCAGGATCTTCGGCGATGGTTTCGAACAAATCGCTCAGCGTCAGCACCATTTGATCGGTCAGCGCGAGGTAGTCTTGGGCACGGCAGCTCAGGGTCTCTGCATCGATGCGACCATCGGCCATGGCCCGTTCCAGCATGCGCCGGCCGAAGCCATGATGGGCTTCTTCTTGCTGTAGCAGGATGCGCCGCAGCCGCCCGAACGGTGCCGCCCGTTTTACCAGCCCTTGCTCGATGCGCGTGAGAATCGCCTCTCCCAGTCCTTCGAGAATGACCTGCTCGGCCAGGAATGTTTCGAGCAAGTCCTGGCGGGCCAGCGCATCATCGAGCATCCTCCGATACGCCTCCAAGGCCGGAAGAAACGGCGCGTCGCCCAAATGTTTGGGCGCGAGCCAGGCAATGGCTCCCTGAAACACGAGCGCATGCGCCGCCTCCTGCCGGGCCTGGCTGAGCAGGAACCGCCGCGACCGCGTATCCGGCGCCAAAGCAGCCTGCGCCTGCGCGCAGTCGTGCGCCATCCGTTCACCATGTTCAAGGAACGTCAGCAGCCGCGCGATCGGGACTTTCTCATCCGGGTGTACCAGCATGCATTACCTCTTAGGTGCAGGACCGTTCAGATTCCAATCATAGTCCAGAAACTCGATGCGATAGGGCACCGTCGCCAGCTCCTGTGCGAGTACGGGGTCGCTCACGTACTGCGCGACATACCGTTGCAGCGATCCGGCCTGGGCTTCAAAATCTTCTGTGAACCAGTCGAAAATTTT
>CAYHNM010000044.1:0-3758 GCA_964357985.1 uncultured Nitrospira sp.
CATCTGTAGGGGCAGGCCTACAGGATTGAGTGGGCGATTGAAGCGGGCTGCCTGGGGAGACCATGAGGTGCCTAGGCGTTTAGTCTGTTGGAGTCGCGCCGTGCGTTAGTGAGCCGCTGGAGTCTTGTCAGCCGGTTTGGCCAGGAGCTCGGTTTTGGCCGGAATCTGATTGAGTAGATCGGGTCGGGCCTGGAAGACGCCTTGGAGGCGCTCGCCGGTGGCATAGATGAGGTTGCCGGCCTGGCTGCCGAGCGTGAGTCGTCCGGCGATCTTGCCGTCTCTTCCGGTGGCGACAAATTCCGCCGTCGGGGCCACGAGTCCATAGGGCGCCAGCGCCGCCGCTTGTTTGGTGACCCGTTCTTCGGCAGGGAGATTGGCCACGCGGCTGACGAGCAGATCAGCGGCTTCCTGACTCAGTTTCTCAGTCGGTTGATCTTCGAGGACCCACTGGCCATTCTCATTGATCAACACGTACTGTTTGTCTCGTGTTTTCACGGAGAGCATCGCGATCTCTGTATAGTCGACTCCCAGCAGTCGTTTGTCCTGGAGGGTAAAGAGCTCACGTGACAGATCTTTGATGACCAGCGGGTTGATCCGGTAGAGCGGCGCATCCGGTCTGGTTTCGGCAAATGCCTCCCCGCTGTCCGGATCGGGCTGATAGAGCTTCAGCGTCTGGTCCCCGTCGGTGGTGTGCAGGGTGATTTTCAGTTTCGGGGTGGTCAGCGTCTTGGCGATCGTGGTCCGCTCAGGACCGGGATCGATGATGCCGAGGGCCTTCAAATCTTCCATCTTGAACAGGAGCGAGCGCACTTCCGTCTGGTCGGCCTCGGCTTCGATCGGGTAGCGGATCTTCCAGGTCGGTTTCGGTTTGTTCTTCGACAGGTTGTAGAGCACGATTTCGGTCGTCGGGTAGGTCAGACGCACGCGGTCGAGATCGGCCTGCACAAATTGTAGCAAGTCCTTTCGGCGGAACGTCAGCAGGGTCTTATTGACGAAGTTTTTCGTGGTCAGGTCCGTCAAGAGGACACTGTGCGAAGAATGACGATGGACGTACAGCGTCGATGAGAGGGGACCGTTGTCGCCGATCGACAGGGTTTCCTGTTGCGTGCCTGCGGTGACGGTGATGGTCGTGATCGGTTGTTCGAGTCCGAACGGGGCCAGTGAGCTGGGCTTTTCTTCGACGCTGCGGAGAACCTTCCCGGTCACGAGCGCCCGAATCATGGATTGAACTTCCCGCATATCGGCGTCGGTCTGGAGCGGCGAGGTAATCGCCCAGCCCTTCTGGTCTCGTCGCTTCATCTCCACCGCACCCTGCGGTGTGGCGACGGTGAGCCCGGTAATGTCTGTTTCAGGGAAGGGGAGGAGGCTCTGTTGCGCGACGGCCTGTTTTTCTTCACTCTGCTTCGCCGGCAATTCGACGAAATAGAGGTAGCCCCCCAGTCCCGCCAGAATCAGCAGCAGCAATAGTGTGGGCCAATAGCGCATAGGTTACAGGCGGCGGCGTTTTCTCCAGACCATCACGCCGGTCAGCATGGTCATGATGGGGAGGAAGAGGACTTGAATGTAGAGCAAGGTCCGCTCTTGCGTGGGATTCGGAGTGAAAGGCCGGAGCGCCGGCTCTTTGGGAACAATGGAGATCAGGTCCCGTTCCTCGGCAAGCCAGCCGGTGGTGTGTAAGAAGAAGTCGGTGTTGCCGGGGAAGTTGAAAAACGCATTGGTGGCGAACGTTGAGTTGCCCACGACTACGATGGCCGGCCTGGGCTTCCCTTCCTCCGGGGCCTTCTTGGGCGCCAGCGCGGCGGCGAGCGGCAACGGACCCTTTACATCTTCTTTTTCATTCAAACTGACGACGCGCCCTTGCATGTTGGTCTCGGCCCAGCTGTTCGGCGATGTCCGCGCCAGCGGCACGTAGTCCCAGTCTTTCCCCGTCTGCTCATCGAACGTCAGGTGACGGGCGAGCGGGAACAGCACCGCCGCTGTCAGGTCCTGGGTAATTTCATGTTCCGTGAATGTGCGGACCAGCAGGGAGGTCAGATCTCCTTGAGCCAATCGATCTTGGAGATCGACGAGCACCCCCGGCCCCAGGCCCAGCCCGTAGTGGGCGAGCAGTGGGTCCAGTTCAGTTTTTGTATCCGGGTCGACCATCGCGAGCAGGTGCCCGCCCTTGTCCACGTAGGTTTGAATGCGGCTCTGCTCCTCTTTGGTCACCTGGTTGCGCGGACCGGCGAGGACGAGCACGGCGGTGTCGTCCGGTACGGCCGCGTCCTTCAGCAGCGACAGGGTGCCGATGTCGTAGCCCTGTTTGCTCAGCGCTTCTTTCGCCAGCGACAGGCCGTTGCGTTCTTTGTCTTCCAGGCTGCGTTCGCTGTGGCCTTCTAAGAAAACGATACGTTTCTTAGCGGGTTTGGAAATACGGAGCAGTGCGCCTGTGAGTTCTACTTCCGACGGACTGGTGATGCGAATCGTTTGTCCGTTGCTCTCGAAGATGGCCGTGTCGGTTCGGAAGATGCCGTAGTTCTGCGCGATCTTCGGTTGCCGTTCCGGATCGACGAATTCGACGGTGAGCTTATTCGAGGCTTGGCGATAACTTTCGAGCCGCTCTTTGTAGCCGGTATAGCCGGGATCTTTCTCGCGTGTGAAGACGGTGATCTTCACCTCTTGGGGAAGACTGCGAAGCACGCGATAGGTTTGTGGAGCCAGGGTAAAATTCTGATTCTCCGAGAGATCCCACCGGATCGAATGGCGTGTCGCCAGGAAGTTCACAATCACGAGAATGGCCGTGACCAGCAGGATCATGAGTAGGCTGTTCGCCCCCATATGGGTCGAGCGACGGCTGGAAAACGCTTTGACGGCGTCGAAATGCAGGATGAAAAAGATGATCAGGCACAGGAGCGCCAGTCCTTCAGCGATCGTGACAACCCACAACAGATCCGGGCTGAGGCTATAGGTAATCAGGCCGGCGACAGCCAGTACGGTTCCAATGATGCCGAGCGGGAGGACTTTCAGGCTCATTTCCACCTGGTCGATTCCACCACGCGGTGGGTGAGAAAGAGCATGAAGGCCAGGCTGCTGAAGAAGTACACCAGGTCTTTGGTGTCGATCAGGCCGCGGACCAGGCGATCGTAATGGTCCATGAACGAGACATACGAAATGATTTGTCCCAGAGTCGTGTCGCCCAACAGCGCGCCCAGACCGGAGATCAACCAGATGAGCAGCAACATGCCGAAGCTGAGAAACGCCGCGACGATCTGATTTTCCGTGATCGCGGATGCCAGCAGGCCCACCGAAATAAACAGCGCGCCCAGCAAGGTCATGCCGAGATACCCGGTCCAGATCGGATTCCAGTCGAAGTCGCTGAACAGCATCAGGACCGTCGGCACGAGGCCGGTCAGACCGAGGAGGCTCAAGAAGACAAGAAACACGCTGACGAACTTGCCCGCGACAATCTCATTGATGCCGATTGGCGAGGTCATCAGAAATTCGAAGGTGCGCAGTTTGCGCTCTTCCGCAAAGAGCCGCATCGTCAGGATGGGCAGAATAATGAGGAGCACAAACCGCATGCTGGCAAAGAGATTCCGAAAGACCAGATCGTTCAAGTTCAATTGGGCCTGGCCGCCCTGCATTTGCATGAGCTGAATGGCCTGGTAGCCGGCGTAGACCACGTAGAGGTAGGACAAGAATCCGAAGATGAGCAGAAAGATGGCTCCGACTACATAGACCACCGGAGAGACAAAGTAGCCGCGCAGTTCTTTGGCGAT
>CAYHNM010000044.1:3858-8427 GCA_964357985.1 uncultured Nitrospira sp.
CTCCGACTACATAGACCACCGGAGAGACAAAGTAGCCGCGCAGTTCTTTGGCGATCATGGCTTGCACCGGAGTCATGAGGCGGTCTCCTGTGTGGTCTGGGGAAGCTCGCTCACCTGGATGGCCTGTGTTGGTGTCATGAGGAAAGCCCTTGCGCTGGTTGGGAGAGCTCACTCACCTGGTCGGCTTGGGGTGTCATGCCCTCTTCATGGCGGGTCAGTTGCAAAAAGACGTCTTCGAGCGTCATGGAGATTGTTCGTAATTCGAGGAGGCTCCACTGATTGGCGATGACGAACCGGGCGATCTCATCACGCTTGTCCTGACCCAGCGCACATTCAAGGAGGAACGTGCCGGCGGACTGGCCTGGAAACACATTGAGGATGCCTGAGATGGATTGGAGCTTGGCCAGGCAGTTGTCCGGCGGTGTTTTAATCGTCACGGAAATCTTTTCCGAATGCCGGAGTCGCGCCGAGAGCTGATCGGGGGTGTCTTCCGCAACGATTCGTCCGCCGCTGATGATGACAACCCGCTGGCAGACCGCCGTGGCTTCGGGAAGAATGTGGGTGCTGAGAATCACGGAATGCGACCCGGCCAGGCCCTTGATCAAGTCACGAATTTCGATGATCTGTTTGGGATCCAGCCCGACGGTCGGCTCGTCGAGAATCAAGACCGGCGGATCGTGGAGGACCGCCTGAGCCAATCCGACGCGTTGGCGGTAGCCGCGCGACAGGTTGCCGATCAGGCGATGGCGGACGCTGCCCAGCGCCAGCTTTTCAATGGATTGGTCGATCGCCGTCGTGAGATTCTTGCCAACCATTCCGCGCATCCGGCCCACGAAGGTCAGATATTCCGAGACGGTGAATTCCTGGTAGACCGGCGGTGTTTCCGGGAGATAGCCGATGCGGCGTTTCACTTCGAGGGGCTGGTCAGCGCAATCAAAGCCTGCGACTTTTGCCGTGCCCTCGGTGGCCGGCATGAAACAGGTGAGGATGCGCATGGTGGTGGTCTTCCCGGCGCCGTTCGGGCCGAGAAAAGCCAGCACCTCGCCTTTGGCCACGGAAAACGTGACCCGGTCGATGGCCGTGAGATTCCCATACCGCTTGGTAATGTTCTGAACGTCAATCATGCATGTCGTGTCGGGGTGATCAACTGTGAAGGAGTTCGCAGTACACTCGCACTGAACGAGCACATCGTCATCACGTTTCGGATCTTACTGAGTCCGCCGGGATCAGTCAATACGGCACCGGCCAACATCAACGGCCTCCGATACCGGCAGAACCAATCTTTACAGTTGGGGAGTGACCTGCTAGAGTTTTTCGCCGCGCATTCGAATACGATTCGTCGTTGACTCGATCATCGTCATTTAATTTTTCTCGCAGAGGAGGTCCGTGTGAAACAGATGGCTTGGGGTGCAATCTTATTGGGGAGCCTGGTGTGGTTCGGCGGGTGTGCGGGCAAGGGTGAAGAGGTGCCGATGAATGTAGGAATCACACCTGCCGCAACGTCAACGAGTGTTGCTCCCGTCAGTTCGGTCAAAGTGGTGGTCATTCCTTTTCAAGACGACCGGTCTGACCGTACGAAGCTGGGGACTCGTCACTCGCTCTGGGGTTCCGATCAGGTCCTGACCGTCAAGAGCGGGACGATTGGAGAAGCCACGGCCAAAGCGTTCGCCGACTATCTGACCCGTAAGGGATGGCGGGCGCAGTATGTGCCGTCTGCCGGTCAGGCCGGGGGGGCGGATGTGGTGATCTCAGGGAAGATTCTCGAATTGTCGGCTGACGCGCATGGCGTGGTCGGATCCACTGAGATCACCGCGAAGAATAAAGTGACCGTGCAGGCGGCCAACCAGGCGGACGGAAGTTCGATCACCAGCACCAATAGCCACACGGGGAACTACACCGTGTTCTGGTATGCCCCGGAAGACGGAGAGGAACTTGTAAGCGAAGTGCTGGAACGGAATTTTGAAAAGTTCATGAGTTCGACCAAATTCGATGGAGCGGCAGTGCGCTTCCGCTAACAGCCATCTGTTCCGGGAAGCCGGCCTGAAGTCGGCTTCCCGGATTCTTGGTAGTCGTGTTGGCCTGTACTATCTCCGGCTGTAGGTTGACTCTCCTTCCGTGCTCCCTATATATAGCGTCACCGCGTTCTCTTGAAGACATGCCGTTTTGTTCGTTCTTGTACCACCTGATTGTGAATGTGCACGGGATTTCCCTCATACAAACGTAGGGGGTGAGGAGTACGCAGTCGGTATTGTTGAGGTCGGCAACCTCCCGTAGGCTGACACCTGTGAGCCAGACGTCCTAGCCTACAAGTGGAGGATCGAACGAAGATGACACACCAAATCTATACGACGCATCCGCGCACCCGCCTTTCCGGAGTTCTCTTGGCCGCCCTCTGTGTATCGTTCGGGGCCTGCTCATGGGTGCCGAAGGGGGAAACCGGTTTGGATGTCGGCATTAAGGACCGGGGGATTGCCTCCTGGTACGGGGAGCAGTTTCATGGCAAACAGGCCGCCAATGGGGAGCTGTTTGACATGCAGGCCCTGACCGCCGCGCACCGGACCCTCCCGCTCGGCAGCATGGTGCGGGTGGTGAATTTGACCAACGGGAAGCATGTCCGTGTTCGGATCAACGATCGCGGCCCCTATGTGAATGGCCGAATCCTCGATCTCTCCCAGGCCGCAGCCGTGAAGTTGGGCATGGTTCAGAACGGACTGTCTGTGATTCAATTGGAGGTCGTCGGAGACCGTCGTCCGGACTTTGTCCTGGCAGAAGAAGAGGCCCCTTCGACACAATCCGCGCTTCTCAGTGTCCATCATCTCGACCCGCTCGCAATCCGGGTTCCTCCCGTTTCCACATTGGGATTGCCGATTTCCTCGTCGGCGCACCGTCCCCGCATCCTGCCGACCGATGTACTGATGCAGCGGCGTATTCGTCGAGTGCCGTCCTTCTTAGCAGCCGACCATACAGCCCATACCGAAAACATCACGCTCGTCATCGGATAGCGGCGGGAGTCGGCGCGGTTGACAGTGCCGGAAGGTCTCCTCTACACTGGGCCGTCAAAATTCAAGGGCAGATCACGCCCATTATCGATTTGAGGAAGAGGAGTCAGACGGCATGGCGAAGAAGACGGCAGGAGAATCCGAAGAAGCCAAGTTGAAGAAGAAACTCACCACGAAGAAAGCGGATGATGGCGGAGCCGCAGTGCGGGCCTTGCGGAAACGGTTGAAGCGGGAACAGCGCCGCCGCCGATCCTTGGCACTCAGGCAGAAGCATGCGGCAGGAAAGAAGGCCGCGACGCCTGCGAAGTAGTCCGGTCATCATGATGTGCGAGCGAATGTTGTAGGATTGAACTATGGAACACCCCAAACAAGCATCCCCGTCCGCAGAGACCTCAGACTCGCTTCCTGCCAGCGATGAGTTGGCGGACAAGGTGGCTGAAGATCTGGCGTTGACCCCTGCGGCTTCCCAGGAACTCGTGGCAGCCGCTCCTGACCAGGTCATCCTGGAAGAGGAGAAGGTCAAGGACGAGATCGAGATTCAGATCGATCTCCTCAGCGATCCGGACTGGGTGGTGCGGCGTGAAGCCGTCATTACGCTCGGCGAGATGGGTGACGAGCGGTGCGTCGAGCCGCTGTCACGCGCGCTGCGCGACGGTGACTGGCAAGTGCGCGAAGTGGCCATTGAGGCGCTCGGGCAGGTCGGCTCCCCGGCCGTCGACATTCTCTTGAAGCTGCTTCGCGACTGGGATGTGCGGAAGTACGCCATTCTGGCACTCGGAAAGATCCGTGATGAACGGGTGCTGGATCCCTTGATGGTGCAGCTGCGGAACGACGAGTTCAAAGATGACGCGATCAATGCGCTCGTGGAACTCGGTGAGCCGGCGGTGCCGAAGTTTATCGCCGCGCTCAAGGACAAGGACGAGAGTGTCCGGCAGAGCGCCGTATTGGGATTGGGCCGGATCAAACACAGCGAGTCGATCGATCCGCTCATCGCCATGTTGCAGGATAAAGACTGGTTTACCAGATTGATTGCGGCGGCTGCATTGGAATCGATCGGCGATGACCGGGGGCGTGAGGCGATCAAGCCCTTGCTCAAGGATCCCGATATGGTCGTGAAGATGCGTGTCGAGCGGATCTTGGCCAAGTGGAAGAAGCAGCCGGTGTCCCAACCGGCGAATGCCTAGCCTACCGGCTCAGTTCTTTGTCCAGTCTCAGCTGGATCTCGTCGAGCCGTTTCATCGGCATCGATTTCCCCATCGCCACTTCTAAGCGTACTTCCCGCAACGTGCTGGCCAGCTCACGCACCGCGTCGAGTGTAGGGTCGGCCTTTGCGCCCTTCGTCGCGAGTTCCAAGACCGTGACCGCTTCCCCCAGTTCCTTCGCCGCGTCTCCAAAGTTGCGATCAAACAGGTTGGCCTTCGCTTGCACGACCCGTGACTTCGCATCCACGAGCCCCTGGCGGCGGCGCAAATCACGTTCAATGCCCTGCGTGGAATCCAAGACATTGCGCGACAGCTTGGTGATCGATTGCTGGAGATCGGTCACGGTCTGTTGGAGTGTGCCGACCGGG
>CAYHNM010000045.1:0-8372 GCA_964357985.1 uncultured Nitrospira sp.
CATGGGCGGGGCGGGAATGAAATCGATCTACGGTACGAGAATCGTGTGATTGTGCGAGAGAGGGGGTGATCGCGGTGCCAAAACGAGATCAAATCCTTGTCGGCCTGGACATCGGAACCACCAAGATCTGCGCGATCGTCGCGGAAATCACGGATGGCGGACTGTTGAACATTATCGGTGTCGGAGCCAGTCCGTCCCGCGGGTTACGCAAAGGGGTGGTGGTCGATATCGAGAGTACGGTGGAGTCGATCAAGAAAGCGGTCGAAGAAGCCGAACTGATGGCGGCGGTCCAGATCAATTCGGTCTACACCGGCATTGCCGGCAGCCATATTTCGGCGGAGAACTGCAAGGGCGTCGTGGCGCTGAAGAAGGCCGAAGTGACGCGTGAGGATATTCATCGGGCGATCGAAAGCGCCCGGACACTGGCGGTGATTCCGCATGAACGGCGCATTCTGCATGTCTTGCCCCGTGAGTACATGGTCGATGGGCAGGAAGGCGTGCGCGAGCCGCTCGGACTGTCCGGGAACCGGCTCGAAGTCAATGTGCACGTGATTACCGGCGCGGTGACCTCCGCGCAAAACATCATCAAGAGTGTCAATCGCGCCGGGCTCGATGTGGTGGACATCATTCTCCAGCCCCTGGCTTCCAGCGAAGCGGTGTTGAGTCAGGAAGAGCGCGATCTGGGTGTGGCCATGGTGGATCTCGGCGGCGGGACCACCGACCTGGCGATTTTCCTCGATGGCAGTATCCGGCATTCTGCAGTGCTTCCCATCGGCGGACAGAATTTGACGAAGGATCTGGCGATCGGCTTGCTGACGTCTCAGACCGAGGCCGAGAAAATCAAGATGCAGTACGGCATTGCCCGGACGGATCTGGTGACCGGACACGAGACGGTCGAAGTGCCGTCGGTGGGCGATCGTCCGGCCAGGACCTTCTCCCGCCGCGATATCGCCGAGATTCTCGAACCGCGAGTCGAAGAAATGTTCGAACTGGTTCGACGCGAGATCGCACGGGCTGGTTACGAGGGTATCTTGGGTGCCGGGGTCGTGTTGACCGGCGGCACGTCGTTGCTCGAAGGGATGCCGGATGCGGCGGAAAAGGTCTTGAATTTGCCGGCTCGTCGCGGGACGCCGTCGGGAGTCGGAGGGCTCAGAGATATCGTGAGCAACCCCGGACATGCGACCGGCGTCGGACTCTTGTTGCATGCCCGAAAGCACGCGGATGAATTGGAAACGGCGGGTCTTCGGAACGGAGGACCCTGGGCGAAGATGTTTGGATGGACGAAACGGGTGTTGGAAGTGTTTTAACTTTCCCGCGTGGCATGGGGCCGCTCGGCGATCACAGGTGAGGAGGTGCCGCAATGTTCTCATTCCAGGAAGATGCACTGTTGCCGGTTAGGATCAAGGTCGTCGGCGTCGGCGGGGCTGGTTGCAACGCGGTGAATACGATGATCGGGTCGGGGCTCGCCCGGGTCGATTTCATCGCCGCGAATACCGATTTGCAAGCGCTCGACCGGTCGCTGGCCCCGTACAAGATTCAATTGGGCCCGGAACGGACCCGTGGGCTCGGCGCCGGCGCCCGTCCGGAGATCGGCAAAGATGCAGCACTCGAGAGCAAGGATCATATCCGGGAATGTCTCGAAGGCGCAGATATGGTGTTTGTCACGGCCGGTATGGGCGGCGGGACCGGCACCGGTGCGGCCCCGATCGTAGCCAGCATCGCACGGGAGCAAGGTATTCTCACCGTGGGCGTGGTCACCAAGCCCTTTCAATATGAAGGCCAGCGTCGCCATAAACATGCGGAAGAGGGCATTCGCGACCTTCGCCGCCATGTCGATACGCTCCTCGTGATTCCAAATCAGCGCCTGCTGGGGATTGTCGACAAGTCGACGCCCTTGCTCGAAGCCTTCAAGGTCGCCGACGATGTGTTGCGCCAGGCGATCCAAGGCATTGCCGATGTGATCACGACCACCGGTCATGTCAACGTCGACTTTGCCGATGTGCGGACGATCATGTCGCATACGGGCCGCGCCGTCATGGGCATGGGGATCGCGCGGGGAACCAATCGCGCGATCGAAGCCGCACAACGGGCGATCTGCAGCCCGCTGCTCGAAGAAGGCAGTGTGCAGGGCGCGCGTGGCGTACTTCTGAACATCACCGGTGGTCCGAATATGACGCTGCATGAAATTGAAGAGGCGGCCTCCATCATTCAGCAAACGGCCGATTCCGATGCCAACATCATTGTCGGCCAAGTGATCAATCCCGATATGGGCGATGATCTGGTGGTGACGGTGATCGCGACGGGCTTTGAATGTGAAGAGGAGATGGTCTCGATGACGGCGAGCGTCGAACAGACGTCGGCCCGCGCCGCGAAGCCGGTGCAGCCGGTATTGGCCGGTGTGGGCGTGAGCGCCGCAATGGGGATGACCGAACGGCCGATGAAAGATCTGGATCGCCCCACCTTCATTCGCCAACGGAACGATGCCCGTGAGGCCATCGATCGGGCGTTGGTGGCGGAAGACGAATGGGATGTGCCCACGTTTCTCCGGAAGCAGGTGAACTAAGCACGAGAGCCACTCTCGGTCGCGAGGGGATGAGCCGCATGGGACGAGCATCGGTGATTACGGTGCCGGCGTTTGCTTCTGCGAGAAGCGGTGTCCGGCACTTCTTTGGCACAAGGGCACATGCCGAACAGCTGCGGTTAGGGACCGGTGTTCCGATACGAGCGCCCGGTGTTCCGGCGCCTTGGATCTTGTCGGTGAAACAGGTCCATGGGACGGAGGCTCTCGTCGTCGATTGTCCGCTGACCGATAGCGACAGGTTTGACGGCGGGTGGGATGCGCTCGTGACGGATCAGCCAGGGACGATGGTGGCGGTGCGCACCGCTGACTGCGTCCCTGTGTTGGTGCATGATGCGCGTCGGCGGGTGGTCGCCGCGATTCATGCCGGATGGCGCGGGGCTGTGGCCGGCATTGTTCCCAAGACCCTCATGCTCATGCAGACGCGTTTTGGGGCAGAGCTCGGCCAGTTACATGTCAGTATCGGTCCTTCTGCCGGCGTCTGTTGCTATGAAGTGGACGAACCGGTACTGAACGAGGTTCGGAACCGATTTGCTTGGTGGGAAACGGTCTTGCGCGATCATCGCCAGGGCAAGGCGCGACTCGATTTAAAGGCGTTGATCAGGCGGCAAGTTCAGGATTGCGGGATTGGCGGCGGGCAGGTCACAAGCGTGAACGTGTGTACGATTTGTCATGAGGATCTCTTTTTCTCCTATCGTCGAGAAGGCAAGGTGATCGGGACCATGGTGAGCGCCATTGGCCTGTCGGCGACGCAGTAAGGGGTGTGCCCGAGAACCCCTGCCAATTTCCGAGAGCTTCCGTTAGAATATTGCTGGCAGTGTTGATCGTATGAATCCAGGACTTTTGCCGGCGTAGCTATTTATGGAGTCGGACGCAGATGGTTCTCTTGCCCGACGCGTGCATCAGGTTCTGGATCGCATTCGTCGCGCGGCTGAACGGGCCGGCAGACCACCGGGCACCGTCCGACTTGTGGCTGCGACCAAGACGGTTCCGGCGGAGCGGATCAGAGAAGGGCTTGGTGTCGGGCTCACACTTCTGGGGGAGAATCGGATGCAGGAGGCGCTATCAAAGGTTGCGCTGCTCCGGGACCTGTCACCCCGCTGGCATTTTATCGGTCAGTTGCAGCGGCGGAAGGTGCGCGACGCGATCGGCACCTTTGAGCTGATTCATTCAGTCGACTCCGTTGAACTGGCGCAGGAGATCAACCGGCGCGCCGGTGACGCTGGCGTGAATCAGGCGGTGCTCCTGGAAGTGAATATTGCCGGAGAAGCGAGCAAGGCAGGCTTTTCGCCGCAGGTGTTGATGCAGGAGCTCGGTTTTCTCGGCGATCTGCAGCATCTCCGGATTCAAGGGTTGATGACAATCCCGCCTCCGACGGAACAGCCGGAGGATGCCCGTTCCCACTTTCGCGGTCTTCGCGAACTCGGGGCGCGCATTGCTGCGAAGGGGATGTCGTCTTTGGTCATGCAGGATTATTCCATGGGCATGTCACATGACTTTGAAGTGGCGATCGAAGAAGGGGCCACGCTGGTGCGCGTAGGCACGGCGATTTTTGGAGCGCGCCATGTCTAAGGCACGCATCACTGAAAAGATTGCCTTTATCGGCGGCGGCCAGATGGCGGAAGCGCTGATTGCAGGGCTTGTCGCGACGCACTGTTGCGAGCCCGATCAGATCTGGGCCACCGATCCTGTCGCGCAGCGATGCGATGCCCTGAAACGCCTGTACGGTGTTCGTGTGGGCAGTTCGAATCGTGAGGCGGCTGCCTGGGCCGGGATTATTGTACTTGCGGTCAAGCCGCAGACTCTCGACGGGGTCATGACCGACATTGCCGGAGAGCTGAAGCGGGCCCTCACAGTGTCAGTGGCCGCTGGGATTACGATCCAGGCTATCACGAAAGTTAGCGGGATAGGCACACGAGTGGTGCGAGCCATGCCGAACACTCCTGCCATGGTGCAGGAAGGGATGACGGCTCTGGCCATCGGGCCTGGTGTCTCTGAGCCGGACGCCAGCACCGCACGTATGATATTTGAGTCGGTCGGCAAGGTCGTTATAGTTGAAGAGCGGTTGATGGATGCAGTCACGGGACTCAGCGGCAGCGGCCCGGCCTATGTGTTTCTGGCCATCGAAGCGATGGCTGATGGCGGGGTGAAGATGGGATTGCCCCGTGCGACGGCGGAGGTACTGGCAGCCCAAACCGTTCTGGGTGCCGCAAAGATGGTGATGGAGACCGGGGAGCACCCCGCTCGACTCAAGGACAAAGTGGCGTCTCCAGGCGGAACGACGATTGCCGGCCTGCATCGTCTCGAAGTCGGGGGGATGCGCGCGACGCTCATCGATGCCATCGAAGCGGCGACGAAACGATCTCAGGAGCTCGGACGCTGATGTTTGTGTTTCGGAATGTGCTGTTGGGGACAGCCACGGTGCTGGATTATGTGTTGTGGTTGTACATGTGGATCATTATCGCTCGGGCCTTGATCTCCTGGGTCAACCCCGACCCGTGGAATCCGATTGTCCAATTCCTCGATCGTGCAACTGAGCCGGTGCTCGCTCCCATTCGCCGCTGGATGGGATGGCGCATGGGCATTGATCTCTCGCCAATTATCGCCATTCTAATTTTGACGTTTCTGCAGTTCGCTGTGGTGCAGTCATTAAAAGATCTGGCGTTGCGGATGAATTGATTCAACGAATGGGGGCATCTATGAAGATCACACCGCTTGACATTCAACAGATGGTATTCCGTACGAAGCTCCGCGGTTATGATCGTGAGGAGGTCAATCGGTTTCTCGAAGAGTTGGCGCAAACCGTGGAATCATTGAATCGCGACAATGCGCTGCTGCGGGAACGGCTGGCCATGACGGAACAGCAAGTGTCCGAATTAAAACGGACCGAGACGACGCTGTCGAATACCCTCGTGGCGGCACAATCGTTGGCCGACGACGTCAAGCGCAGTGCCAACCGTGATGCGGAGTTGATCGTTAAGGAAGCGGAGTTGAAGGCCGGCGAGGTCATTCGGCAGGCGCGGGTGGAATTGGGTGAGACGCAACGGGATCTGTCCCAATTGCAGAAACAGCGGCTGCTCATGGTCGAGCGGATGCGGGCCACACTCCATACGTTTGAGCGTATGTTGGACGTCGAATCGGCTGAAGCCTATCAGGACAGCGGAGTGGTGCCGGAGGAAAAGATGGATGGGGAGTCGAGCCCGACTCGCTCATGATTTCTTCGGCTGTGTTGTGACATTGAATTGCTTCTGCTTCCGGTCGCCTCTTCAGGTGTGTTGATGCGTGACCGTCACGCGCTCATCATCTTCGTGAGTCACCCTCCACTATGCCGAATCTCTCTATAATTCAGGCGGCGCTTGAGCAGGCCGTCACGGACGGAGTGTTTCCTGGGGCCGTGTTGGCGGTGCGTCATGGCGGCGGCCAGGCCGATATCTTTACCGCTGGGCTCGTGTCAACTCTTGACGCCGCTCGAGCCGTCCAGCCGGCGACAGTCTATGATCTGGCCTCGCTCACGAAGCCGTTGTCTACGGTGACGGGTTTGGTGCTGCTCATCCAAGCCGGACGATGTCAGCTTCAAGATCGAGCGGGATCGTTGTTGCCGGAATTGGCCGATAGCCCGATCGGTACAGCGTCGCTCTGGCATCTCCTGACACACAGTTCCGGACTTCCCGGTTGGCGAGGGTATTACGAGCGACTGAGTCCGACCGCCTCCATCCCCGCTACGGAACAACAGCGCGGTCTCGCGCGCGCCGCGTTAGTGAAGCTGATCCGAGACGAAGCCCTGATCTATGAGCGAGGGGGGCAAAGTCTCTACAGTGACCTGGGATTTATGCTTCTGGGAGTGATCGTGGAGCGATGCAGCGGGGTTCCGCTCCAGGAATTCTTTCGTGACCAGATTGCCCTTCTGGCAGGAAACTCGCAATTAGGATTTGTGCCGACAGAATGGGCAGATAGCTTTCTTGAGCATGCTCGTCGTCGTGGGGGTGATGTTGCGCCCACCGAACACGATACCTGGAGGGGACGACTTTTGTGTGGCGAAGTTCACGATGAAAACGCGGCTGCATTAGGTGGTGTTGCCGGACATGCGGGGCTCTTTGGAACGGCGGAAGCTGTGTTGGCGGTGACAGGGACCTGGCTCCAGGCTTATCATCGACGGTTATCTGTTCTTGACCCTGTCCTCGTTAAGGAATTTACGCGTCGACAGATTGCAGTGCCTGGATCGAGTTGGGCGTTGGGGTGGGATACTCCATCGCCGCCGTCATCGGCTGGGAGATTTCTTCCTGAGGTTTCTTTTGGCCATTTAGGGTATACGGGGACATCGGTGTGGATCGATCCGCTTCATGAGCTGGAGATCGCAGTACTTTCCAATCGGGTGCACCCGACCAGGAAAAATGACCGGATTAAAGCGTTTCGACCGCTGATCCACGAGCTGGTGTATCGGGAATATGTGGGAGGTAGTTAGGCGAGGTCGGGGTAGTCGATCCACGTTTCTTTTTCAGCGAGATAGCGGGTGCCTCTGAAGTTGGCTCTCGTACGCATGCGTACAAACCCCATTCCTTGAAGCTTCTCAACCACCTCGCGCACGGCGGCTCCGATAGTTGAGTGTGACCCTCCTTGGACGATGAGGGCTTCGTACATGATTTTCCCTGAATAGCCTGCGCCGGTTCGACTTACTAGAAGGGCGCGGCTGAAATAGCGGTCGCTTGGGTCTACTCCTTCAAGCTGATGCTTCTCAACAAGCCCTTCTTTCTTCATCATCAAGGGTAACGCGCTCATCAATTCCTCCCGAGGGTCCGCATTGAGATTACGAGTGAGATTATAGGCGGCTGGCCGCGCCACTGCAACCGCGTTGACAAGCCCAAAATCCCCTCACTAAGATGGCGGCCGGCGTTCTATCAGAAGGAAGATGGAGGCTCTGCGCAGCCGCATGAACATACCTAATAGCCTGACGATCTTGCGGATCCTCCTGATCCCTGTGTTCGTGGGGTTCATGACCTATCGGCAGTACGGGTATGCGCTGGCGGCCTTGCTCTGCGCCGGTCTCACCGACGCATTGGATGGGCTTGTCGCGCGCATGACCAATCAGCAGACCAAGCTGGGGGAAATTCTCGATCCCTTAGCTGATAAGCTCCTGCTCACGTCGGCATTTCTCACGCTCTCTATCCTGCATCTTGTGCCATCATGGGTTGTGATTCTGGTGGTAAGCAGGGATCTCATCTTGATGCTGGGGACGGTGGTCGCGCATGTGACGAATATTGCCATCGACATCACGCCGACAATGTTGGGCAAAGGTACGACATTGTGCCAGTTGACCTATGTCGTATTGGTGATCGCCATGATCTGGCGGGGAATGAAGATCGGTGCGTTGTTCCCGTTGTTGCTGATCATGGTGGCGTTTACGCTAGGCTCCGGGCTGCACTATTTGTATCGAGGGTATCGACGAACCTACTTGAACGGTTCTGTCGGCTGACACAATTGGGCAGACCGTTCAACTCACTCCCATCGCTCTCAGGCCGCATAAATAGTGCATTTGTTTTGACAGGTTTTTGACCTCCCAGTAGACTCACCACGTAAGTACACGGTTGTTCCCTAACCGGCTCAGGGAGCCACAACAGGATTACACGCCTATGGCTACGTTTGCATACGTTGGACGAAGCAAGTCTGGTGCAGTCAAGAAGGGCGAGCTCGTGGCCAAGAGTCGCGATGAGGCTGTCGACCAACTCCGGAAGCAAAGCGTGGTGGTGACGAGCCTGGAGGAGAAGGGGTCAAAAGAAGGGTTCAAGCTGAGCTTCGG
>CAYHNM010000046.1:0-8288 GCA_964357985.1 uncultured Nitrospira sp.
AGAAATTGGAGGCGCCGAGCGGGTTCGAACCGCTGCATCGCAGTTTTGCAGACTGCTCCCTTACCACTTGGGTACGGCGCCTCACGAAGGTGCGCATTATAGCGGCCCTTCATCTGGTATCTCAACAACCGTTTTAGAAGTAGATCGTTGCCGGAGCGTGCAAAAATCGCCCTAGCGATTAGGCAGGACGGGAATCTCTTTACCCAGCGTCGTCGATTGCGAGGGATCCGGCCCCAACGACTCCCATCCCTCGTCAGAGGAGGAGGCGACAACCTCCCCGCTCGCCTCGGCCTCTTTTTCTTTTGCGAGAAGCTCCACTTCTTCGATCAGCGTATCCATCAGCTCTTCGATGGGAACCTTGCGAACGAGCTTGCCCTTCTTAAACAGAATTCCTTTGCCTTCGCCGCCGGCCACCCCGATATCCGCTTCCTTGCCTTCACCAATTCCGTTCACGACGCACCCGAGCACCGACACATTGAGCGGCGTCTTGATATGCCCGAGTTTCTTTTCGAGCTCGTTGGCCATCTTCACCACATCGATCTCGACGCGGCCGCAGGTCGGACAGGCGATCACGTTGATTCCGCGATGCCGCAGCTCCAACGATTTCAAAATCTCAAAACCAACCTTTACTTCCTCGACAGGGTCCGCCGCGAGGGACACCCGCAACGTATCGCCGATTCCCTGCGAGAGCAAGTAACCGAGTCCCATGGCCGACTTGACAGCACCGGTCATCGCCGTCCCGGCTTCCGTGATGCCGATATGGAGGGGATAATCGGACTGATGGGCGAACAGCCAATAGGCATCGATCGCATGGTGCACATCAGAGGCCTTGAGCGAGACTTTCATGTTGGTGAAACCGACGTCTTCCAACGCATGCACGGCATTCAGCGCAGACTCCGCAAGCGCTTCCGGCGATGGCCATCCGTACTTGTCGAGCAGATGACGCTCCAGCGAGCCGCCGTTGACCCCAACCCGCAACGGAATGCCCCGCTCGTTCACCGCCTTGATGACTTCTTCGACTTTCCACCAGGCCCCGATGTTGCCAGGATTGATGCGCACGCAATCCACGATTTCCGCCGCCTTGAGTGCCAGCCGGTGATCGAAGTGAATGTCGGCAATAAGCGGAACCGTCATCGCCGCCTTGATTTTCGGCAGAGCGGCCGCCGCCTCATCATCCGGCACCGCCACGCGAATCACTTCACAACCAGCCGTTTCAAGCTGACGGATTTGCTCCACCGTCGCAGCGACATCGCGAGTGTCGGTCGAACACATCGACTGAACGGACACCGGGGCGTCTCCCCCGATCTTGAGGGAGCCGACCTTGATCTGCCGGGTTTTTCTTCTGGCGATATGCATGGTGTGAGGCCGCTTAGCTCCCCTGCTCGTCCCCGTGCGGGAGATGATCGAGCGAAGCGCCGACGGCGAACCGATCCTGCTTCGTGACCGGAGCCTTCCCGACCAGTTCCTTCACGCTTTGATAAATGCCCTCCGCCGTGAGCCCATACCGCTCACGCAATAAATCCTGAGGCCCTTGCTCAATATACCAATCCGGAAGCCCGAGCACCTTGGTCGTCACGTCGGTGATGCGGGCATCGGACAATGCTTCGAGCACTGCGGAGCCGAAGCCGCCCATCTTGCAGCCCTCTTCCACCGTCACCACATATCGCACCCGCTTGGCCACATCGACAATCAGGTCCTGATCGATCGGCTTCACGAATCGCGCGTTCACCACGGCGGTTGAAATACCCTCTTTGGTGAGCCGTTCGGCCGCTTGCATCGCCTGCCAGACCGACACCCCGATGGCCATGATTGCGACATCGGATCCATCCTTCATCAACTCGCCCTTCCCGATCGGAAGTGCGGCGGGAGTGGCGTCCATCGAAACGCCGAGGCTGACCCCGCGCGGGTAGCGGATCGACACCGGTCCATCATGCTGGATGCAGGTCTTCATCATGTGCTGCAGCTCGTTCTCATCCTTCGGCGCCATCACCACCATATTCGGAGCGTGCCGCAGATAGGCGTAGTCGAACGCCCCGTGGTGCGTGGTGCCGTCTTCAGCAACCAGACCGCCGCGATCGATACAGAAGACGACCGGAAGATTCTGCGTGGCCACATCGTGCACCACTTGATCGTAGGCGCGCTGCAGGAAGGTCGAGTACATCACCACCACCGGTTTCAGACCCTGCGTTGCAAGGCCGGCCGCGAACGTCACGGCGTGCTGTTCGGCGATTCCCACATCGTACAACCGGTCCGGAAATTCTTTTTCGAACCCTGTGAGCCCGGTTCCTTCGCACATCGCCGCCGTAATGGCGACGATACGCTTGTCCTCTCGGGCCAGCTTGACCAATGAATCCATGGCAAATTGAGTATAGGAGGGACGCGCGGCCTTTTTGGCCGGCGCACCGGTCTCGCGCACGAAAGGTGGGCAGGCATGGAACCAGACCGGATTATTGATGGCCGGTTCATACCCAAGACCCTTCTTCGTAATCACATGCAGCAATACCGGCCCCTTCATCTTCAGCACGTTCTCCAAGGTCGGGAGCAAATGTTCGAAGTTGTGGCCGTCGATCGGGCCACAATACTGAAAGCCCAGCTCTTCAAACAGCAGTCCGGGAAGAATCGCCCCCTTCGCCAGCTCTTCCGCCCGGCGAGCCAGTTTCTGCATATCCTCCCCGATGTGAGGAATCTTTCGCAGGAGTTGGCCGGTTTCTTCCCGCATCTTCCCGTAGAATTCACCGGTAATGGTTCGACTCAGGTAGGCGGAAATGGCGCCGACATTCTTCGAAATCGACATTTGATTGTCGTTCAAGATCACCAGAAAATCCCTGTTCAACCCACCGGCATGATGCAGACCCTCCAGCGTCATCCCCGCCGTCATCGCGCCGTCCCCGACGACACACACGACTTTGTTCTTCTGGCGCAATTGCTCACGCGCTTCGACGAGCCCGAAGGCCGCTGACACGCCCGTACCGGCATGCCCGGCATTGAAGGAATCGTATGCGCTTTCTTCTCTTTTACAAAAGCCACTGAGCCCGCCGTACTGGCGCAGCGTATGGAACTGTTCACGACGGCCCGTCAGCAACTTATGCGTATAGGCCTGATTGCTGGTATCCCAGACGATCTTATCGGTCGGCGTTTTCAGCAGATAGTGCAGCGCCACCGTGAGTTCCACCACACCGAGATTCGACGCCAAGTGTCCGCCAACACTGGATACGGTACCAATGATCTGCTCACGGATTTCTTCGCACAGCGCGGGCAATTGGCTCAGCGACACCCGCTTTAGATCTGCCGGACTTTGAATCGTCTTGAGGATTGACATAGGATGGTCTCCCTTGAATCGTATCTCAGCTATTCTGCTTGGTTTTTACGAACTACGAGGCAGAAGAACGGATGCAACCGCATCACAGTCCATTAAGATAGAATTATTTGTCAGTTTCACACAAGGGCCCTTTGCTGTCAAGCAGTTAGGTGCACCCTCAGCCGAATCATCACTCCTCATGATCCAAATTGAAACGTCACAACCGTGGAGAGCGTAAAATCGGCAGCACTCCCGACAATGAAGTCGAGATTTTCGACGGCATACACCTGCCAGAGCAACTGAGGACGCAGACGATAACTAAAACCGAGCACGCCTTCTGTGACTCCCTTGTCGAACACATGCGTGCCGGTTCCGTACAGCGGCGACGAGAAATAGTCGAGATGCCCCACGATAGAGAAATTTTCCGACCAGAGATATTCCACTGCAATCAGTGCAGAGACGACCGGCTGCAACCCGAATCCTGCAATATGGCCAGTCGGAATGACCCCGTTGAGGTTCGCATACACCATCCAGTCCTTGGCAACATGCTTCTCCACGGCCAAACCAAACCCGTAATCCGGACTGCCGCTTCCCAAGAGATGCGATTCGTCTCCCGTTGGAAGCTTCAGCGCAGCGCGAAACGACAAGGCCGGCAATGAACTCGTCTCCGTCAACACCTGATACTTCCCCATAATCGATGCATCGCCCAATCCCACGACACCCTCCCGTGCGTTAATCACGGTGCGTCCGCCCGATGTCACCTGGTATGCGTACCCTGTCCCTTTGAGCGCCCTTCGATCGGGGGCCAAGCCAGTCGTCGCCCGCTCAACCGCCGAGATCATGCCTTCCATGATGCCCCGATACCGGTTCACTACCGGCACTTCCACAGCCATCTCCAGTCGATCGGTCACTCCGTAACGGAGAAAAACCCCTGACCGGATACTCTCAAACTTCATCGTGACCGACGTCTGCGGTGTGGCATCGGAAAAGACGTTGGCGGTATTGGCGAGTTCAATGCGAAGATCGAGCGCCCCGGGCTTTAAGACCGTCGCGCGATCGCCGGGCATTCCGAGCACTAATTGGTGAAGCGGCTGGAAATTTCTAACGGGGAACGGTCCAAACCCCTCAGCCAACACAAGCCGAGGACTCACCCCACCGGTCAGCGCCATACTCACGAACAGGATGGCGAAAACAATCTGGCCCCACGACATCCTCTGCCTCGCTTCCTAGTAAGGAAAATCAAGGCCGGCGAAAATGGCACCGCCTTCACGACTGAATCCATAATCGAGTCGACCCACGACATTCGGCCGCACAATGCCGCGGATGCCGAGCCCCGGAGTCATCCGGTAATCTTTGACACTGACATCTTTGAAATTCCCGAAGACTTGCCCTGTATCAAGAAACGGGGCCAATTCAAAATCCGCCATGACCCCGGCCAGTCTGGTGCGGGCGATATGGATCCGCTCCTCGATGCTCACGGCGATCAGATGCTTGTCGATGTAACGGTCGACGCCGAAGCCGCGGAGATTGTTCTGCCCGCCCAGCGAGCTTTGCTCAAAGAATGGAACCTGCGTGCCGATCGTGGCCTGTAAATTTGCCCGCACGACAAGAATGGCCCGCTTCGATTCGCTCGGAAAAAGTTTCTTCACCTCCAGTTCGTACCGTGAATACACCGGATGGGCTTCGTTTCTGATATTTTGATTCAACTCCGCATAGGCGGTGATGGCCATCCCATCTGTCGGCGTCACCAAGTTGTTGCGCGTGTCATAGTGAAAACTCACGCGATGCCCGACAATCGTCGATTGCCCGTTGACACCGTCTACATCCCCGAACCGCTCGCCGGTAAATGGAAGATTGGTGGCCCCACGCTGAAGCTGCACATCACGAACACGCTGAGCCAGCGCAATCTGCGTCACCTCGTTCATGTAGACGCCGAACCGCCAGTTCGCCCGTATTTCCCGCGCAGTGTAATTCGTTTCATTGCCTTCCACGGAATCCTGGCCGGGGCCGAAAAACCTGGACGTGGCGTTCTTGAAAAACGATCCACCGAACTGGAGGAAATACCGCCCGTTGCTGAAGGCGGGATCCAGATAGTTAAACACGAGCTTGCGCTCGATCTTCTCCGTGAACGAGCCGATAAATTGAATTTGCCGCCCGCCCGGCTCGTACTGAAAGAAATTGAACGCCCCTCGGGTTCCGACAATCGAATTCCGAATCACCATGGGGGCCATCAAATACTTCAACTCGCCGTCAGGGTCGGTGATCAAAATCGGCATGATCAGCCCGAGATCGTTGCCGTCGTTGCGCGTCGTTGAGACTGACGGAACGGGGATGACTTGCGTGTCGGCCCAGGCGGGAACGAAGCAGACCGCGGCGCTCCCTGCCCACAGGCACACGGTCAAAATAGCAAGTCGACGCAGGGAGGACATGAACAGGCGGCCTGACTGGTCTTACGGAGATTTGAGCTTATCGGATTTTTTCCGGAGCTGATCGACAAGATCAGGGTAAGACGACGCACGAAGGATCTTGGTAAATTGCCCGCGATAGTTGTTCACCAAACTCACACCATCAACCACCACATCATATACCCGCCAATCGGTACCGTGGTTGATGAGACGATAGTCGAGCGGGATTTCCGTTTTCCCAGAGAGGATCTTGGTCCGCACTTCGGCATAGTCTTTTTCCGTCCGTTCATTCAAATACTGCACGCCTTCACCCGAATAGGACTCCACTTTTTCTGCGTACGAACTCGTCAAGAGCGTCTGAAACAGGGACACAAATTCCTGCTTCTCCTTGTCCGACAGCTGATTCCATGGAGCTCCGAGCGCGCGGCGCGACATTTCCTGATAATCAAACCGCTCGCCCACTACCTTTTCCAGCAGAGATCGCCGCTCGTCGGCCTTGGCGGCCTGCTTCAATTCCTTATCGCGAATGATGCGAAGCACCTCGTCGATCGTACCCTTCATCGAATCCGTCGGAGGCCCGGCAAGGGCCTGAGACAGGACGGAACCGAACGACAGACAAAGTCCCACCAGCCCGACCAGGGCTAACCGGCCAATCCGCCGCATCACTGCGCCATCGAGAAACTTCATATCGTGCGTCACCATCCAAGACTCCTCTATTCAAACTACCCCACGGAATCCCTTAAGGGAGATCAAACGAATCAGTTCACCTTACCATGAACATATTGACTCACCAA
This sequence comes from uncultured Nitrospira sp., assembly GCA_964357985.1. GTDB lineage: Bacteria > Nitrospirota > Nitrospiria > Nitrospirales > Nitrospiraceae > Nitrospira_D. The sequence continues at coordinate 6,498 of CAYHNM010000046.1, forward strand.
CTCTTCAAGGTCCAGACCGGACTCGGTATCTCGAATGGTGTCGCCGGGCTTCAACGGGTCACCGCCCCCGCCTGGCGACAGCGCCAGAAACTTCTCCCCGATAATTCCTCTCGTCTTGATCGACGCAATCGTATCCGTATAGAGCTTCACCCCGTTGCCGACTGCAAGCGTGACGATCGCGCGATCCTCTTTGAGGGCAATGCCCCTCACACGCCCCACCTCTACGCCGGCAATTTCAATAGTCGCTCCCGACTTCAGGCCGGTCGCGGTATTGAACAGCGCGGTCACTTCATACAGATCGCCGCCGATCACCTCCAGCTTCCCCAGCTTGATGGAGAGGTAGCCCAGACACAGAATCCCGACCAGGACAAACGCACCGACCATCAGTTCCAGTTTAGTATTTTCCATCGCCATACTCCCGTTACGAGCTCGCAGCCGCGCCGGACAGCACGACCGGCCCCCCGACTGAAATAAATTCCTGGATCTCCGGATCTGTCGTGCGGATAAATTCGGCAGGCGGGGCCATCACCGCAATCCGTCCCTGTTTCAAAATGGCGACGTAGTCGGACAGGAAGAAAATCTCCGGGATCTCATGACTGACCATGACCGCCGTAAATCCGAAGGTCCGCTGCATCGTCGTAATCAACTCATGAATGGCTTTCGCCATCAACGGATCCAGTCCCGTGGTCGGCTCATCGAACAAGACAATCTCAGGCCGCATGACCAAGGCACGAGCCAGTCCGGCACGCTTCCGCATCCCTCCGCTGAGCTCAGCCGGAAATTTGTGCCCCATGCCGGCCAATCCGACCTGTTCGAGCATCTCGTTCACCCTCGCCCCCACCTCCGGCTCCTTCATGCGCAGCTTTTCTTTTAATGGGAAGGCCACGTTCTCAAAGACGGACATCGAGTCGAACAGCGCCGCCCCCTGGAACAACATCGCGAATCGCTTCCGCACTTCATTCAACGGCTGACCGCGCAGGCGGGAGATATCGACATCCCCGACCCAGACCTGCCCCTCGTCCGGCTGCAGCAGCCCGATCATGTGCTTCAACAGCACACTCTTCCCTTCACCGCTTCGTCCGATAATGGTCGTCAACTTCCCGGAAGGGATCGTGAGGTCAACCCCTCGCAACACGGGCTGAGTCCCCAACGTTTTTTTCACACCGACAAGCTTGAGCATGCTTACAACAAGATCGACGTCAGAAAATAATCCCACACCAGGATCACCACAGAAGACAGTACCACCGCCTCAGTCGTCGCCGACCCCAACCCCTCGGCGCTCATACGGGTGTAGAAGCCCTTGTAGCAACAGACCCAGCTGATGATCAATCCGAAGCTGATCGATTTGAGAATGCCGCCGTAGATATCTTTCCATTCGACCGCAGACTCAATCGACGTCCAGTAGGATCCGGCATTCACCCCGAGTAAGTCCACGCCGACCAGATAACCGCCGTAGATTCCGACGACGTCAAAGAGGGCCACCAGCAGCGGGACTCCGATCAAGCCCCCCACCACTTTGGGCGCAATAAGATATTGGAGCGGATTGATGGCCATGGTGTCGAGCGCGTCGATCTGTTCTGTGATGCGCATGATGCCGATTTCGGCGGTCATGGCCGAACCGGCCCGAGCCGTCACCATCAAAGCCGCCAACACCGGCCCGAGCTCGCGGATCATGCTCAATGCAACTGCTGACCCGAGTAATCCCTCAGAGCCGAACTTCCGCAAGGTGTAATAGCCCTGAAGGGCGAGCACCATGCCGGTGAATCCGGCCGTCAGCACGACGACAAATGT
>CAYHNM010000047.1:0-2269 GCA_964357985.1 uncultured Nitrospira sp.
ACCATATAGGTCGCACCGAAGAGCGTATCGGGCCGGGTGGTAAAAACGCGGATTGTGCCGCGGGTGTCGGCCAGAGTAAACTCCACTTCCGCGCCGATCGACCGGCCGATCCAATTCTTTTGCATCTCGAGCGTACTGGCAGGCCACTCGACCAGCTTCAAATCTTCGAGGAGCCGGTCGGCATAGGCCGTGATCTTTAAGACCCACTGACGCATGGGTTTGCGAATGACGTCGAACCCGCCGACCTCGCTCTTGCCGGCGATAATTTCTTCGTTTGCCAGCACCGTGCCGAGCGCCGGACACCAATTGACCGGCACCTCGGCGACATACGCCAGCCCGCGTTTATAGAGTTGGAGAAAGATCCACTGCGTCCAGCGATAGTAATCGGGGTCGGTCGTACTGAGTTCCCGTTCCCAATCGTAAGAGAGCCCCACCCGCTTCATCTGCCGTTTAAACGTGGCAATATTTTGTGCCGTCGTAAGGGCCGGGTGCACGCCGGTCTTCACCGCATATTGCTCGGCCGGCAGGCCGAAGGCATCCCAGCCCATCGGATGAAGGACATTAAAGCCCCGCATGCGCTTGTAGCGGGAGACGATATCCGTCGCCGTATAGCCTTCGAGATGCCCGACGTGGAGCCCGGACCCGGAGGGATACGGGAACATATCGAGGCAATAAAACTTCGGTTTGGTCGTGTCCTGGAGAGCGCGAAACGGGCGATGCTCTTCCCAATAGGCCTGCCACTTCACTTCCAGCGCGTGATGATCGTACCCTTTTGCCATGACTCTCCGGGGGATTAAAAAAGCGGAGGAACTCTAGCACAGACCGGCAGGGGCAACAACAATGGGGAGAAGAGCGTAGCGCGGGTGGGGGCCGGCCGGACCCGATTGGCCGGCCCCCGAAGAAACTCTAGAAAAGGGAACTGACTGGAGCTTGTTTGTGGGATCACCTATCTGATTCGAGGGCTTGAGAGTCTCTTGACGATGCATCCCCTCAGCCGACTTTCTTTGGTCTCACGCACCCGTCACCGTATGGTGTAAGAATACGGCAATAGACTGCGGCCGGATATTGCTCAGAAGATGGGAACGGCATCCTACTAAAGAGTGAACGGAAAGCTGGTATGGGACTCTATTCCGCTTACATCTTTCCTCGGCTCATGGATTGGGCCATGGGCGGGACCGGCTTTCAGCGCCTTCGAAATGAGGTGCTGCAATCCGCACGTGGCGAGGTGCTGGAAATCGGGCTGGGAACAGGATTGAATCTTCCCCACTACCCCGTCGGCGTCTCACGGCTGCGGGCCGTCGATCCGGCTCCGCTGCTTCCTCGTCGCGTAGCGGAACGGAGCGCGAGAGCCCCGTTTCCAGTTGAACTCTCACGCACAGGCGCTGAACACCTTCCCTACAACAACCACTCCTTCGATTGCGTGGTCAGCACCTGGACCCTCTGTACCATCCCTGACCCGGTACAAGCCTTACAAGAAGTACGACGCGTGCTGAAACCGACCGGACGTCTCCTCTTTCTGGAGCATGGCCGGAGCGACGATGCCGCCACCGCGAAATGGCAGGACCGACTGAACCCGATTCAGAATGTGATCGGCTGTGGCTGCAACCTAAACCGACGTATCGATCAACTTATTAGCAAGGCGGGACTGCACATCCTGCAACTCGATCGCTTTGTGATGGAGGGAGTGCCGCGTATCGGGGGAGAACTGTACCGTGGAATCGCAACACCAAACCGGATAGGCGTCAGCGCCCCGCCGGAAACGGATGGCCGTTGAACAGCGCCGTCATGTGCTCAATCGAGGTGAAGGTGCTTGACGCCTCGGCAGGTAATTGAGAGCTGGACTTGGCGCTATGGATGATCTGAGCCAGACCGAACCGTTGCGCCGCATGGAGGCAGCCCTCGTCATCATCCACAAAGAGTGCACGCCCCGGATCAAACCCGACAAGCCTCTGGCAGGCGGGCCAATATTCCGAACGCATTTTGAGATAGCCTACCTCAGCCGCATCGACGATTCGATCCACATAGCGATCCAGGCCGGTCTTGGCTGTTTTGACCTCGACCCCCAATGCATGTGCGTTGGTGAGGATCGTGATCCGTTTCCCACGCCGACGAACCTCCGTGAGGAAGGATTCCGCCCCGGGAAGAAACCCGATCAGATGATCCAACTCCTTGTGCATCGCCACCACATCGATCCCCACCCGTTCGGTCCAATAATGGAGATCGGTCCAGGCCAATTCCCCTTCCACCGATCGATACATCGCCATCAAAC
>CAYHNM010000047.1:2369-8220 GCA_964357985.1 uncultured Nitrospira sp.
TGGAGATCGGTCCAGGCCAATTCCCCTTCCACCGATCGATACATCGCCATCAAACGATCGCGCGACTCTTCGAACGGGAGACTCTGCAGGGCCGCATAGCGGCGAGGTAACTCCTCTTCGAAAAAGAAGTTGTCGAAATGCCGGTCAAGCAACGTGCCGTCCATATCGAGTAACACGTCGTCGATCTCGGCCCATTTTATTACGCCCAATTGCCTCATAACTTCGCAAGTGTACCTGAGGCCGGTTGTGTTTGCCAAAATTCATGTGATACGGTCGCAGATCTATGAAAAAGATGCGCGATTCGCCGACCAAGACCAAAACCCTGCCGTTCAGCTCCGCTGCTCCGATGCCGCTTGTCGCCATCATCGGCCGGCCGAACGTGGGAAAGTCGACCCTGTTCAACAAAATCCTCGGCGTCAAGACCGCCATCGTCGATGACGTCCCCGGCGTGACCCGCGATCGCAACTATGCGGATGCGACCTATCGCGACCGCAAATTCCGGCTGGTCGACACCGGCGGACTCGATCTCTCCTCCTCTGATGGCATGCTGACCTTGATTCGCCGGCAATCCGAGCTGGCCATCGCCGAAGCCGACATTCTCATGTTCATCCTGGATGGCCGGGCGGGTTTGACGCCGCCGGATCACGAGGTCGTGAAGCTCCTGCGAGGCGTGACCAAGCCCATCTTTTACGTGATCAACAAGATTGATACGCCGAAAGCCGAGCCGCTCATTGCCGATTTTTATCAGTTGGGAAAGGCCGAGTTCCACGCGGTCTCCGCCGAACATGGCATTGGAGTGTCCGAATTACTGGACGACCTCTACCCGCTGTTACCTCCAACAGATGAGACCACTGAACTCACGCAACTCCCGCGGATCGCGCTCGTCGGCCGTCCGAATGTGGGCAAGTCAACATTGACCAATGCCGTCCTGGGTGAGGAACGTGTCGTCGTCAGCGATATGCCAGGCACCACACGCGACCCGATCGATTCGCTCGTCGTACATGACGACCAGCGCTATATTTTCACGGATACGGCCGGGATCCGCCGCAGAGGCCGCATCGAGCCGGGGCTCGAAGGATATAGCGTCATGCGCTCACTGAGAGCCATCGGTCGTTCCGATGTGGCCGTCCTGCTGCTTGACGCGGTGGAAGGCGTGACGGAACAGGACACGAAAATCGCCGGGGCGGTGCTCAAGCAGGGACGGGCCTGCATGCTGCTCGTGAATAAGTGGGATCTCCGGGCCAACGATGCCGAGGCCCGCCAGGAATATGAGCGTGAACTCCATCGACGTTTTCCGTTCCTGACCTGGGCGCCTGTACTATTTGGATCTGCCGCTCAACCCGATTCGCTGCATCAGCTCTTCCCCAACATCAACAGCGTCTATGCGTCGTTCAATAAGCGTGTGCCGACCGGAGCGCTCAATCAATGGCTCCAAAAGATTCTGGAATCGCATCCGCTCCCGGTTCGGAAGGGCAAACCCACGAAAACGTCGAAGGCCGCATTTATCACCCAAGTGGCGACAAAGCCGCCCTCTTTCGCCTTGTTTTGTGGACACCCGCAAGACGTGGGTCCCGCCTACATCGGATTTCTCGAACACCAGCTCCGCGACGCGTACGGATTTTCCGGCACACCATTGCGCTTGCTCATCCGCAAGAAATAGCGTCATCCCTTGAGAATGTGCTCTAAGCGGTTCACCTCGTAACATTACGAGGTGAATGGATTTGAACTTGACTCGTTCACAACCTCATGTTATTCGCAGACTAGCGATATCGAGATCCGAATGACTCGACTGACGTACTGACAACAGGCTGTCTGAACTCAACCACTCACGACCATGCCATCATCGTCTACCACTCTTCGTCTCGCACTGGTCTGCATCGCCCTGAACGGAATAATCTTACCGGGGCTGCCCACTCCAGGCCTTACGCAACACCTTCCGGCGAATCAGCCGGAGCTGTCCGCTACGACCAATCACGAGGAGGCCAGTCCTTCGATTGCATTGAAAGGCTCGGTCTGGAGAGCGAAGCCCGGCATTGTGTTTTTGAAGACTCCCGTGGGGTTGCTCACCCTCAGTTCGAAAACCACGCTCAAGGACATGCGCGCCTCTCAGAGCGTCTCATTCTGGATTCACGGGTCCAGTATGGTCGTTGAAATCCGCAAGCGGGCCGACGATTCTCTCGTCCATCGCTATCTGACCGGTCCCGTTGTGAAGGGCTCAGGGGACACGAAAGAACTGATCCGCTGGACTCCGGACGGTGACACGTCGTTTCACTACGGCACTCATGAGTCGCAGCTCTCCGCGCTCCGTGACGGCGATCCGGTCACCGTGGAAGTCGATGACACCGGCACCATCATCGGCGTACATGACCTCCAATTCGATTTGCAGATCGGCCAAGTGCCCCCCGGCGGATCAGAGGCGCATGTGCTCTTGAACGGGACCGTGTCCAAACTCAAATCGAACTTCATCTTCTTCAGAACGCCTGTCGGCGTCATCAACGTCAACGCCAAGATCGGCATCAAAAATGCCAAAGTCGGCCAGACCATGACGCTCCATGTTCACCACCACTCGGTCGTGGCCGACTTGACCCCGGCCAATGGGACGGCCCCAAAACACCGATTCATCACCGGCCCGCTTGAATTCTCAACCCCGGATCGCACCGGGGTGAGATTCTGGACCCCTGCCGGTGAACAAACGTTCCCGACCGATCGCGGGAAATCCACATTAGCCGGAGTTAAAGAAGGCAATCCGATCACCGTTGAGCTCAATGGCGACGGGACGGTTGTCGACTTTCATCACTTCAATTAAACTCCGGGCTGTCTGTCATCCTTGACAGTGTTTTCGATCTCTCCGTAGACTCTCCGGCACAAGCATGAAAACTCCAGCTCCTGCCAAAAAAACCACACAGGTCTCACACAATGAAGCGCGTACCGCTGCGAGCTTCGATACGTTATATCGAGACCATGTCGATCAGATGTACCGCTTCGCGACCAGACTCTGCGGGGAACCCGAAGCGGCGAAGGATCTGGTCCAGGAAACGTTTCTCAATGCCTATCGAGGCTATCAGACATTCCGCGGAGACGCGCAGGTCTCGACCTGGCTCTATGCCATTGCGGCGCGGGCCTGCTCACGCATGCGGCGCAAACGGAAAGGAGCGCCTGACCGGGAGCTGTCACTGGAAGAATTTATCCCGACCTCGGAAGGGGAGTTTCGTCTGCAGATTCCGGTAGACGGGCTCAGCCCGGAAGAGGCGCTGCAGAATAAAGAACTGCGCCAGGCGCTCGATCGGGCTATTGCCAAACTGCCCAAGAAATATCGCATGGTGCTGGTTCTGCGCGACATGGAAGGGCTGAGCGCCAAAGAAGTCGGCAGCATCGTCGGGCTCAATGAGCGCGCCGTGAAATCCCGGCTGCATCGGGCGCGCTTGTTTGTCCGGCGTGAGCTCAGCGCTCAGGGGATTGCCACATCCGAACCATCACACAACGGCCACCCGTTCATGCAAGGAGGACGCTAGCCATGGCCAAGCGGACGACGACCCGATCCGTTCAGCGGAAACCCGCCCGCCCCCACCGTCATGGGAAAGGACGCTGTGTGGCCATCTTAAAAAAACTATCCGCCTACATCGACGATGAACTGCCCGGCACACTGTGCGATGAGTTGCGTAAGCACCTCGGCGCCTGCCCCAACTGCGAGGAATTCGTCGCCTCGCTCAGACAAACCGTCGCCCTCTGCCGACACCAACCGGCACCGCCCCTCTCACAGGCCGAACGAGCCCGCATGCGAAACGATATTCTCCGCGCCGCGCGCCCGCGCTAACGACTTCAAACATTTCACGATTCCCGCCCCGGGCAGGCCGGGTGCTGCAGATCATCACGGGCTGCCCTTACCGCTGAATATCGGCAAATCCGCTCTCCTGGCCTCTTTCAGATTCGTCCGACACCATGCTACAGTATCGTTCTTTCGCCCTTATTATGTGCGCCCAGGAAATAGGTGATGATGATGATTGGTCGTATCCACAACAACCTTCGTGCGTCCATCCTGCTCACTCTGATGACCGCCCTCTTGGCAGGATGGTCCGGAATGGAGACCGCCTTCGCGGCGACCTCGCACAAATCCAAACCGGCCGGCCATGCCAACAACCCGGCTGCCGATGCCGCGCGGCGTTATACCGAAGCCCTCGCCAAGGGAGACCACGTCACGGTCGGACAGTTGGACTTTGCCTGTCAGTTTCGCCTGCTGGCGGCCGCTCCATCGGGATTGAAGGCCTATCCGCCGGCAACCGACCCGTCATATGAATCCTGTTGGGAGAGCTTGAAAACCGCCCATGCGCCCGCGTTGAAACGCGACGATGTGGGAATGACGGTCCTCTGGCCGAGCACCGGCCCACTGGTCTTCTTCAGAGACGAGCTCGCGCGCATGCCGGCATCGGCATTCGTCATGGAAGAGCTGGGGATCTCGCCTCCGGGCAGCGGCCTCCGTGTCACCGTCACCAAGAGCCAATCTCTGCCCTCCAGCTCCTTCCGATTGAACACCAACGGAAAGATCCTGGCCGTGCCCACGACACTCGTCTTGTTGAGCGTACAGTATCAGGACCCCCTGGCCTCACCGGTCACCTATGCCGAAGGGACCGTCAAGTGGACGAACACCATCAAGCGGGCGCGCAAGTCGCTGAAGTCCGTCACGACCCAATGGGTCGTCTTCACGGGGCTGAAGAAACATGGCTTCCCGGGTGACGCCGCCGTATTCAATCTGCCTGTGGTCACTGAACCGTCCGTCGCAGGAATGGTCGCGGAGAAAATTCCGTTCACGACGGAGATCAGCCGACCGCTGCCGGAATCCATGGTGTGGTGGGGGCCGGGCGATCAGCCGGGGACGCTCACAGCAGCGGCAGCACGAGCCGCCACATTTCCTGAGTTGCGCGACCGGGTGGCCCTGCTCAACCGCGTTCTGATTATTGACCCGAATCAACCGGACGCGCTGATCGTCCTCACCAGGAACCTCTACGCCGTCCTGCTGCGTGAGGGAAGCAACGGGCACAATCTCACGATCAGAGACCCCGCCCTGTCCCTGGTCGCCAACGAGTTCTATTGGAACATCTATGCCCAATCCACCCGGACAGACCTGGCCAACGGAATGGAAATGGGCGGCCTCTCCCAGCCAACGCCGGCCGATTTCCTCTTCCGCATGTTGCCGGCATTGGAAACTCTGGCCAAAGTCAGACCCGAACAACTCGACAACCGGTTCCGATTGGGCGTCGCCTATCGCTGGAACAACGACCAGCAGGCCGCCATTGAAACCCACGAAGCCTTGGCCAAGGAGATTCCGGATGCGCGAAGATCTGCCAAGGCCGAAGCCTTGCTGCAACTCGCCTGGTCTCGCCTGCACAAGTCCGCGTGGAACAGAATCCTGCACGATCCTGAAATCAACCGGGCCTATGCCGATGCAGACGCCTCTCTGGCAGTGGCCGATCTGCCCCTCGACAAGTTCCTGGCAGAATACACGATGGCCTACAGCATGATTTTCATGCCCAACTACGGGGACAAGGCCAAGCTGCTGCACCACGTCACGGAAGCCAAACGCTGGTTTGACGAAGTGCCGGGTAAAACCGACGACGTCTGGCGCTATTTCCTCCATTCCGAACTGCTGAAAGCCGTGCTCGACGCCGATCCGATGTTCCAACCGATTCTGGCCACGGCGGAAGAGAAAAAGAACTAGCGCTTCGCCCCATCGGGAGTGTGCGTTGAACCGTTTCAGCGCATGCTCCCTGACTCATCCCGCCCCTATTCCCAACCCTAGCCCGCCACCGAGATCGTTCCACACATCCAGCGCATCACAAGCCTTCCGATCAGCCGC
>CAYHNM010000048.1:0-1351 GCA_964357985.1 uncultured Nitrospira sp.
GAGTTCTCTGGCGATACTCAAGCCAATGACACCGCCGCCGATCACGAGAAAATCACAGGTCCGCATGGACCCTCATGATGGCCTCTTGGAGAATTTTTGTCATGCGTTGGAGTTCCCGTGGTGTCACGGACAGCGGCGGCATCAGGACGATCACATTGCCGATCGGGCGGAGTAAGAGCCCTCGACAGCGTGCCTCCATGGCGATCCGGTGGCCGATCCGGGCCTGCAGGGGGATAGCTTCGCGCGTGGTTTTGTTCCGAACAAGTTCGATGCTCACCATCATACCGCGCTGGCGGATATCTCCCACGAGCGGCAGGCCGGCAAGGGGCTTGAGCAGGCGTTTCAAGAGTGCGATCTTCGGGCGAAGTCCCGCAAGGGTTTTTTCTTTGCGGAAGATCTCGAGGTTTGCCAGTGCCACCGCGCAGCCCAAGGGATTGCCGGTATAGCTGTGGCCGTGAAAGAACGTCTTGAACTCTTCGTACTTCCCCAGAAACGCGCTGTAGATGGCTTCAGTCGTCAGCGTGGCGGCCAAGGGCATATATCCGCCGGTCAGCCCCTTGCTGATGGCCATCAGATCCGGGGTGATGCCCTCATGCTGACAGGCAAACATCTTTCCTGTGCGGCCAAATCCTGTCGCCACTTCATCGGCGATGAGCAGCACATTATATTGAGTGCAAAGTTCACGGATGCGCTTCAAGTAGCCGGGCGGGGACATGATCATGCCGGCCGCGGCTTGCACGAGTGGTTCGATGACAAATCCGGCGATCTCGCGATGCCGGGTTTTGAGTAGCTGTTCGATCGGATCGAGGCAGGCCATGTGGCAGGAGGGATAGGTAAGGGCGAGTGGACAGCGGTAACAGTAGGGGGGCTCGGCGTCGAGGGTTGGAAACAGAAGTGGTTTGAACCGGCCGTGAAACAGCTCAATGTTGCCAACACTGATGGCCCCGATCGTGTCGCCGTGGTAAGCCAGCTTGAGATGCAGAAAGGTATTTTTGGGTCCGGCCTCAGGACGGCGTTGCTGCCAATATTGGACCGCCATCTTGAGCGCGACTTCAACTGCCGTTGACCCGTTGTCGGAATAAAACACTCGTGTGAGGCCTTTGGGTACGATTCGGATCAGCTCGCGCGCCAGTCGAATAGCCGGCGGGTTTGAGAGGCCCAGAAAAGTCGAGTGGGCAATCTTGTCGAGTTGGTTTTTGATGGCGCGATCGAGCGTCGGATGCCGATGTCCATGGAGATTCACCCAGATAGACGAGGTTCCGTCGAGGTACTTCCTGCCCTGAGTATCGATCAGGTAGGCGCCCTTTCCCCGTTCGATAATGAGGGGGGCTTCCTGTTCCCATTCCTGCAT
>CAYHNM010000048.1:1451-8132 GCA_964357985.1 uncultured Nitrospira sp.
GGATTATACGGGCGGGTCTTCGCTTTGACAACCCAGGGGGCAGTTACTATAATGAACCGATTTTTTTCTGAAAAGAGCTAGGATTTGCAAAGCCTTATACGAAACTTCTCGATTATCGCCCATATCGATCACGGCAAATCAACCCTCGCCGACCGGCTCTTGGATGCGACCGGCGCGGTGACCGCCCGAGAGGCCAAGGAGCAGATCCTTGATGCCATGGATCTTGAGCGGGAACGGGGCATTACGATCAAGGCCCATGCGGTCGCCATCCGGTACAAGGCCAAGGATGGGAAGACCTATGATTTGCATTTGATCGATACGCCGGGGCACGTCGATTTCACTTATGAAGTCTCGCGGAGTCTTGCTGCCTGCGAGGGTGCGCTCTTGCTTGTGGATGCCACGCAGGGGGTGCAGGCGCAGACTATCGCCAATGTCAATTTGGCCATGGCGAACAATCTGACCATTATCCCCGTCATCAATAAGATCGATTTGGCCAGCGCGGACGTCGAGGGGACCAAGAATTCCATTTCAGAAGTGTTGCAGCTGGATGCCAGCGATGCGATGCCCATCAGTGCGAAAGAGGGCAAGGGAGTGCCGGAGGTGCTCGAAGCGATCATCGAGCGGATTCCGCCGCCGTCCGGTGATCCCAAGGCCCCGCTGAAAGCCCTCATTTTCGACTCCTGGTTCGATAACTACCAGGGGGTGATCGTCCTCATCCGTATCGTGGACGGCGAAGTCAGGCCGGGGATGAAGATTAAAGTCATGTCCAATGACCGGACATTTGAAGTGATGGAAGTCGGGAAATTTATTCCCAAGCGCTCGAAGACGACCCAGCTGCTGACCGGTGAGGTCGGCTATCTCTGTGCGAATATGCGTGAAGTGGCGGACGTCAAGATCGGTGACACGCTGACCGATGCCGTGCACCCGACGGCCACGCCGTTCCCCGGGTATAAGGAAGTGAAGCCGCTGGTCTTCTGCGGGCTCTATTCGACCGACACGGCGAAGTATGAAGATCTGCGGGACGCCCTCGTCAAGTTGCGATTGAACGATTCCTCGTTCGTCTATGAGCCGGAGAGTTCCTTGGCTTTGGGTTTTGGTTTTCGCTGCGGCTTCCTGGGTTTGTTGCACATGGAAATCATCCAGGAGCGCCTGGAGCGGGAATATGGCCTGACGTTGATTACGACCGCGCCCACTGTCGTCTATCGCGTGATGACGACCAAGGGTGAGGTGCTGGAGATCGATAATCCCGCCGAGCTGCCGGAGCCCAGCAGTATCGAATCGTTCGAGGAGCCCTTTATCCTGACGACGGTTATTACGCCGGAACGCTACATGGGGGCGATCCTCAAGCTCTGTCAGGAACGCCGTGGCATTCAGCGGGATATTCATTTTCTCGATCCGACGCGTGTGGTCATCAGTTATGAGATGCCGCTCAATGAAGTCATCTTGGATTTTTATGACAAGCTCAAGTCGCGCACGCAAGGTTACGCGTCTCTGGACTATGAGTTGCTCGGCTATCGCGAATCCGATCTGGTGAAGCTCGATATTCTGCTCAATGGCGAGGCGGTGGATGCGTTGTCGTTCATTACCCATAAAGAGCGATCGGTCCATCGCGGGCGGCAGATGGCGGAGAAGATGAAAGAGCTGATCCCTCGCCAGATGTTTGAAATCGCCATTCAGGCGGCGATCGGGACGAAGATCATTGCCCGCGAATCGATCGGCGCAATGAAGAAGAACGTCATCGCGAAGTGCTATGGCGGCGACATCTCGCGCAAGCGGAAGCTCCTGGAAAAGCAGAAAGAGGGCAAGAAGCGGATGAAGTCGGTGGGGAGTGTGGAAGTGCCGCAAGAGGCCTTCCTGGCGCTGTTGAAAGTGGGGGATGAATGAGTGTCGAACCGACTCCGCCCAATCTTGAGGACGTGTCAGGGGTCGCCCCGGTCACGGTTTCGACCGAAGCCCCGACGGCAGGCGAGGCTCGTCAGAGCGGGAAGTCTATCGTTCGGGAGTATGCCGAAGCCATCGTCGTCGCGATGTTGCTCGCCTTCGCCATTCGGGTGTTTGTCGTGCAGGCATTCAAGATTCCGTCCGGGTCGATGATCCCCACGCTGTTGATCGGCGATCACATTCTGGTGAGCAAGTTGTCCTACGGGTTGCAATGGCCGACCGACTGCAAGCTGCAATGGAATTTTCCGCCGGTGAATTGCTACACGTCCTCCAACGTGATGCCGTTCGGCAAGCCGCAGCGGGGCGATGTCATCGTCTTTCGCTTTCCGGAAGATGAAGAGAAAGATTTTATTAAGCGCATTGTCGGCACCCCTGGCGACACGGTGCAGATCCGCAATAAGCAGGTGCTCGTCAACGGCGAGCTGCTCGACGATCGGGTCTTCACACAACGGATCGACCCGGGCATCATCGATAGCACGATCAATCCCCGCGACAACTTCGGTCCGGTGACGGTGCCGGAAGGATCCTATTTTGTCATGGGCGACAATCGCGATCAGAGCCTCGACAGCCGATTCTGGGGCTATGTGCGGGAGGAAAAGATCCGCGGGAAAGCGTTTAGAATTTATTGGTCCTGGAACGGCCACGGCCAGTGGACCGAGTGGGTCCGATGGGATCGGTTCGGCAAAGCCATTCAGTGAACGGGCACGGGCAGTGGACCGCGTGAAGGCCTGGCGGAATCGGTTCGCAACGCTCTGATCAACGCAATGAGCCGCACGGTCCATGAATCTGAAATGGGCTCAACGGGATCGGTTCGGTAAAGCGATTCAATGATCTGCCAATAGAAGGACCCGCACGTCATGGCTCCGCAGACCACACAGCATCAATCCGTGTCACAGAAGGCGCTTCGTCAGTACCTCCAGCGATTTCCTCAGGCCAGTCTCTTGGTCATCGGGGATCTGATTCTTGACCACTATGTGATGGGACGGGTGAGCCGGATTTCTCCGGAAGCTCCGGTGCCGGTCGTGCATGTTGAGTCGGAAACGCTGCGATTGGGCGGTGCGGCGAACGTCTTCAACAACATTCTCGCGCTCGGCGGGAAAGCGGACTTATGCGGTGTCATCGGCGCCGACGAGAGCGGACGATTGCTGCTGAAAGAATTGGGGAAGTCGCGTTCAGGCCGGGGCGGCGTGATTATCGACCATGATCGTCCGACCACCAGGAAGAGCCGGGTGATCGCCCACAATCAGCAGATCGTGCGGTATGACATGGAGGGTCGTCAGGAATTGAAGGGGACGCTTCAGAAGCGTCTGCTGCGCTATGTCGAATCGCGGATTCGCGAGCTGTCCTGCATCGTCGTCTCGGATTACGCCAAGGGCGTCGTGTCGGCGGCGCTCATGACCGAATTGACGCGGATGGCGGCCTTGCGCAAGATCCCGATCATTGTCGATCCGAAGGTCGAGCATTTCAGCTACTACAAGGGCGTAACGGTGATGACGCCGAACCATCTGGAAGCCACGCAGGCCGCCGGATTGCACGGCGATGATGATCAGACCATCAACCAGGCCGGCGCCCTGATCAGACAACGGCTGGGGTGCCAATCCGTGCTGATCACCCGCGGTGAAAAAGGGATGAGTTTGTATGAGGGTGAGGGGACGTCCTGGCATCTTCCGACGCAGGCCCGGCAAGTCTACGATGTGACGGGGGCCGGCGATACGGTGATCGGGACCTTGGCGTTGGCGCTGGCAACCGGCGCCAGCATGCGGGAAGCCGCGACGCTGGCCAATCATGCGGCCGGCATCGTCGTGGGCATGGTGGGCACGGCGACGGTCTCGCCCAAGCAGCTCCTGGAGGCGGTCGGCAATGGCTAAATCATTGTCGTCGGTCATCGTTGTGATTCCGGCACGGTACGGCTCGTCGCGCTTTCCCGGGAAACCGTTGGTGAAGTTGGCCGGCAAACCGATGATCCAGCATGTGTATGAACGTGCGGTGGCTTGTCGCTCCGTGAACGAAGTCCTGGTGGCGACGGATGATGAGCGCATCAAGCAGGCCGTCGAACAGTTCGGCGGCCGGGCTGTCATGATGGGCGGCGAGTATCGGACGGGCACCGATCGTGTGGCGGCGGTGGCGCGGATGTTTGCGGGGGACTGTTTTCTGGACTTACAGGGCGACGAAATTCCTCTGAACCCTGAGTTGCTGTCGGATCTCATCGACCCGTTTCTCCAGAGCGGCGCCGAAATGGGCACGTTGAAGCGCAAGATGGATGCGACCGACGATCTGCAGAATCCGGCAATCGTCAAGGTGGCGACGGATGCCAAAGGCTATGCGCTGTATTTCTCGCGCGCGCCGATTCCGCTGGTGCGAGACGATCCGAGCCGGCGGGTGGTGAGCGGGCTGCATTACATTCATCTTGGGGTCTATATCTATACCAAGGAAACTCTGCTGCGTTTTGCCGGGATGAAAACGGGCGTGTTGGAAGATGCGGAAAAGCTGGAGCAGTTACGCGCACTCGAAAACGGAGTCCGCGTGCGTGTCTGGGAGACGCAATATGCCTCGCTGCGCATCGATACGCCGGAGGATGTCCCGGAGGCCGAAGAGAAATTGCGGCAGTATGAATCCCTGAAGCAGGAACTCAACCTCAAACGGACCGCACCGAGCCGATGATGGGGGCAACCATGAGCAAGTTTATTTTCGTCACAGGTGGAGTGGTGTCATTGCCGGAGAAAGACTTGGCCTCGGCGTCGATCGGCAAGGCATGGGGGCAACCATGAGCAAGTTTATTTTTGTCACGGGCGGTGTGGTGTCGTCGCTGGGAAAGGGGCTGGCCTCGGCGTCGATCGGGAATCTTCTGGAGAGTCGCGGGCTCAAGATCACGTTCTTGAAGCTCGATCCCTACATCAACGTCGATCCGGGCACGATGAATCCCTATCAGCATGGCGAAGTCTTCGTCACCGAGGACGGCGCCGAGACGGATCTTGACCTGGGACATTACGAGCGGTTTACTTCGTTGTCGCTGACGAAGGAAAGCAATTATACGACCGGGCGGATTTACAATTCCGTCATCACGAAAGAACGCCGGGGCGACTATCTCGGCGGTACCGTCCAGGTTGTGCCGCACATCACCGACGAGATCAAACAATGCATCATGCGGATCTCGCAGGGGATCGATGTCACGATCGTCGAGATCGGCGGGACCGTCGGCGACATTGAAAGTCTGCCGTTTCTCGAAGCGATCCGCCAGATGCCCTACGACGTGGGCCGCGATAATGTGTTGTATGTTCATCTGACGCTGGTGCCCTACATCGGTGCGGCCGGTGAACTGAAGACCAAGCCCACACAGCATTCGGTGAACAAGCTTCGCGAGATCGGTATTCAACCGCATATTCTGTTGTGTCGAACCGATCGGTACATTCCGCCGGAGATGAAGGCCAAGATCGCGATGTTCTGTAACGTTGAGAAGGACGCCGTCATCACGGCAAAAGACGTCGAGACGATCTATGAAGTGCCGATTGTCTTCCGGAAAGAAGGCCTGGATGAACTGATCGTCCGGTTGCTCCATATCGAGACCGGTCCTCCGAATCTGCGCGAATGGGATGCGATGGTGCAGAAGATCAAGCATCCGAAGCACGAGATTTCCGTGGCGTTGGTCGGGAAATATGCGGGGCTGAAGGAGTGCTACAAGAGTCTGGCCGAGGCGCTGGTGCATGGTGGGATCGACCATGAGACGAAGGTCAACATCACCTGGATCGAGTCCGAGGACGTCGAGCGCCAGGGGACCGAGCGGATCCTGCGCGAGGCTGACGGGATTCTGATCCCCGGCGGGTTCGGGACGCGCGGAGTCGAAGGAAAGATCCAGACCATTAAGTATGCGAGGGAGCGCGAGGTGCCGTTCCTCGGGCTGTGCCTGGGGATGCAATGTGCCACCATCGAGTTTGCGCGGAACGTGGCGGGTCTGGCGGGAGCCAATAGTTCAGAGTTCGACGAGCAATCACCACACCCCGTCATTCATCTGATGTCCGATCAACAGTCCGTGAGCGATAAGGGCGGGACCATGCGGCTGGGCTCCTACCTGTGCAAACTCGGGGAAGGGACGCTGGCGCAGAAGATGTACGGCGTCAACGAGATCGGTGAACGGCATCGGCATCGGTACGAATTCAACAACGCCTATCGCGAGCAACTCACGGCCAAGGGATTGGTGCTGAGCGGCCTGTCGCCGGATGGGCGGTTGGTCGAGATCGTGGAACTCAAGAAGCATCCCTGGTTTCTCGCGACGCAGTTCCATCCGGAATATCGTTCGCGTCCGCATCATCCGCATCCGTTGTTCAGCGGATTTGTCGGCGCGGCGTTGCGCAAGAAGTTAGGCCACTAAATGAGCCACGAAGTCCAAATCGGTTCATTCAAAGTGGGAGCGGGAAACCGCCCGTTTCTGATTGCCGGTCCCTGTGTCATCGAGAGCGAACAGCTGGTGCTGGATACGGCCGGGAAAATTGCAGAGATTACCAAGTCGCTGGGTATTCCCTATGTGTTCAAGTCATCGTTCGACAAGGCGAACCGGACTTCGATCAAGTCGTACCGGGGTCCCGGCATCGAGAATGGCTTGGCGGTTTTGAAAAAAGTGAAAGATCAATTGGGACTTCCAGTCCTGACCGACGTGCATACAGAGGAACAGGCGACGGAAGCGGGGAAAGTGGTTGATGTCTTGCAGATCCCGGCCTTTCTCTGTCGTCAGACCGATCTGCTCAT
>CAYHNM010000049.1:0-2885 GCA_964357985.1 uncultured Nitrospira sp.
GCCCAGGCGGTTTTCAATCGGGACAGAGACGTTGGTGAAGATCGGTGCTCCATTGTAAATCCCTCTCACGCCCTCGAAACGCAGGCGGGTCACGGAGCATCCGGGCCATTGGGTTTCGACGATGAAGGCCCCATACCGCTTCTGCGCATGGGGATCTTGGAGTTCCTCCGGACGATCAACGATACGCGCGATCACAACGAGCAGTGAAGCCAGAAACTCGCCGTCCTGCTTGGCGGAATTCGTAATGAAAAACTTTTCTCCCGTGAGGCGATACCCGACGGTCTTCCCGTGCTCCGTGACGCGAACCGCGTAGGTTTCCACCTTGGCGATGTCACACCCGACAGGTTTTTCCGTGAGCGCGAACCCCGAGATTTCTCCCCGCGCAAGCCGGGGAAGATACTTGGCCTTCTGCTCCTCTGTCCCGAAGAGGCGCAACGGTTCAGGAACGCCGATCGACTGCGCTGCCGACAGCAACACGGTGAGCGATGCGTCTACACTGCTGCACAGCGTGGCGACCTTTTGATATTCAGATTGGGTGAACTCCTGCCCGCCGAAGCGTGTGGGAATCTTGATGCCGAACGCTCCGAGCTCGGCCAGTGTCTTCAAGACTGCTTCAGGCAATTCCCCCTCCCTGTCAACCAGTTCAGGATCCAGAGGGATGATGGCGGCTTTGAATTGTTCTATGAACTTCCGGGCAGAGGAACTCGTCTCCGGGAGACCGATGGAGGTGAAGAGATCCCACCGAACGTTGGCTTCGAACAACCCTGCAAGAAACCCGTCATAGGACGCCTTGTCGCGGGCAGTCTCAGCAACCGCTACGGACCCTTGAAACAGCTCGGGGTTGGCCATCAGCGTTACCTACTGTGACATGACAAGCCTCGTTCCTATTGTGACACTCTACCACTGCTGTCATTGTTTGTATCCCAAGATTTGGCGCCCCTCCTTAAAATAAGAAGGGCTCTGATACTACAGAGGGAGAGAGGAAGTATCCGTTACGTGGTAAGATGGAGCACGGTCCGGCGTATGGCTCGCCGCCGGCACGCGATTGAACATCGTTCCTAATGCCATGGCGGACAACGGTATGCGTCATGTGGTCGTCGTTGACGGGTTTCGCACTCCCCTTTGCAAAGAGGGAACAGACTTTCGCGACACCGATGCGGAAGTGCTTGGCGCCTGCGTCGTCCGCGACATGGTCCAGCGATGTCATCGCTGGAATCTCCCCCTTGAGACAATCGATTGCGTGTTAGGCAGCAACGTGGCAACGCCCATGCACGCAGTCAACCCGACGCGGGTGGCGGCCGTCACCGGCGGCCTCCCCGCAACGATCCCCGCTGATACGGTGGCGGGGAAAAACTGCGGATCCGGGGTGACGGCGCTCTATTACGCGAGCTTGCGCATCAGGAGCGGCGATGCCGACACCGTGCTCGTCATCGGCATGGAGGCGATGAGTCGAATTCCGCTCTTGTACCACCCTACGGTTGCCGACCTTCTTCTGCACAATGCCAAAGCCAAACACTTCCGCGAACGAACAGCCGGCGCGCTCGCCCTCATTCCCAAACTCCTGAACCTCACGCGCTATCCACCTCGGGTCGGTTTGATGATGGGACTCACGGATCCGATGTGTGACCTCATCATGGGACAGACGGCAGAGAATATTGCAAAAGACCCGGCCCTCGGCATGACCCGGCAGGACCAGGACGCGTTTTCCATTCGATCGCATCAGCTCGCGGCGCAGGCGTGGAAGAACGGGCTTTTTGCCGAGGAGGTCGTCCCCGTGTACCTTTCCGAGAGAGGCACTCATGTCGAGCGGGACAATGGCATTCGTGAGGATGCCGGCCGGGAGACGTTTGGGACAGTGAAACCCGTGTTCGACAAGCGCCACGGGTCGGTCACACCGGCCAATTCTTCGCAGATCACGGATGCGGCCGCCGCCATGCTCCTGATGGAAGAAGGCAAGGCCAAGTCCCTCGGCTTGCCGATCCTCGGGTATGTGAAGGACTATGCCGATTTTGGCTATGAGCCTGCCTGTATGGGCCTGGCCCCTGTCGGAGCCATCGCCAAAGTTTTGACCAAGGCTCGGCTGGCGCTCAAGGATGTCTCCGTATTTGAGATTAACGAAGCCTTTGCATCCGTCGTCTTGGGGATCAGCCGCATCCTCGACTCATCCTCGCTCATGGAACAGAAATTTGGCCGCTACGGATTGACCGAACGCCTCGGTGAAATCCCGCCCGATGATCTGAATCCGCACGGCGGCGCCATCGCGCTCGGTCACCCGGTCGGCGTGTCCGGTCTGCGTTTGGCCATGACCTCGCTGTTCGAACTCAGGCGGCGGAACGCCGAGCGGGCGCTGATCAGCGCGTGCGTGGGCGGCGGACAGGGCGTGGCCATGATCCTGGAGAGGAAATAGGCATGACACAGGCCCACACCATGGCTCCCGGCCGGTTCAAGCACTTCAAGACCGACGTGCTTGGCGACGGGATCCTGCTGGCGGGGTTTGATTACTCCGGCAAGTCGGTCAATGTGCTCAATGTGGAGAGCCTGGCGGAGTGGCAGGAGATCGTGCGGCTCGCCGAACAATCCGCTGCCATCACCAGCGTCGTGCTGGTGAGCCTGAAGGAAGGAAACTTCTGCGCGGGAGCGGATCTGGAGCAGATGCACGATGCGCAACGCCGGCGTTCGTTTCACGAGATGGAGCAACTCGTGATCACCACCCACCGGCTCTTTGACGCGATGGGGCGATCGCAGAAGCCCTTTGTGGCAGCGGTGGAAGGGGTCTGTGTCGGAGGAGGATTCGAGCTGGCTCTGGCCTGCCATGCGCGCGTCGCCAGCACCCATCCGAGGACCGGTTTTGCGCTGCCGGAAGTCAAACTGGGCATTCTGCCCGG
>CAYHNM010000049.1:2985-8062 GCA_964357985.1 uncultured Nitrospira sp.
TGTCTGTGAGCATTCTGGAGGGATCGCTTAATGTCGAAAAGCCGCTCCTGATGGATCTCATGGCCGGCCCGATTTCCGCGCACCTCGTCGGCTTGTTCCTGGCCGGCGAGAAGCTGAAACGGAACGTCGCCACTGTCCCGCCAACGACGACGCGCATCGGCGTGCTGGGGGCCGGATTGATGGGCTCACAGATCGCGGGGCAGCTCACCGAAAAGGGGTACGCCGTGGCGCTGCGAGACGTGTCTTCAGACATTCTCGCGAAAGCGATCGGACGCATCCACGCCGCCCAGGCTGCCCAGGTGCGCAAACGCATCATTCTTCCGTCCGACCTGCGCTATCGAATGATGCGGGTCGCTCCAACCACTCAGATCAAAGATGTGGGTGCCGCCTCCCTGGTCATCGAAGCAGTCTCGGAGACACTTGACGTAAAACGGGCCGTGCTGGCGGAGTTTGAATCCGAAGCGCGCCCCGATGCCATTTTTGCGACGAATACATCGTCCTATACCTTGGCCGACATTGCCGTGAAGGCCGTCCATCCGGAACGCTGCGTGGGGCTCCACTTCTTCAACCCTGTGGCCAAAATGCAGTTGGTCGAAGTGGTCCGCGCGCCCTTCACCTCCGATCGGGCCCTGGCACAGGCCTGCGGCCTGGCCAAACGGCTGGGCAAGTTTCCGCTCGTGGTGAACGACGGACCGGGATTCCTCGTGAACAGGATTCTGTCGCGCTATCTGGCAGAGGCCATGATCCTGGCCGGCGAGGGGGTCGCCATTCGACGGATTGACGCCGTCGCGAAGAACTTCGGCATGGCGGTGGACAGCGGGCATCCTATGGGCCCGCTGGAACTCCTCGACCTGATCGGACTGCGGGTCGCCCGGCACGTACTGAACTCGCTCGCCGTACTGGGAGCCCGCATCGAATCTCGCGATGCGCTGCTTCAAGCCCTGCTGCCGGAAGGAACAGCGCCCTTGACCTTTTGGGCGTCAGGGAAGGTGAACCCACAGACAGCCGAAGCCATTGCGCGCTACTGCCGCACAGTCCCTTCCGCAGCGCCCCCTCCTTCTGACGACGTCATTCACCGGCGGCTGCTTCTCCCGATGGTCGACGAAGCCGTGCGCTGTCTGCATGACCACATTGTGGAAGAGGCGTGGCAGGTGGATTTTGCACTGATCTATGGGATCGGGTTTCCCGCATTCCGTGGAGGCCTGCTCACCTGGGCGCGGGAAACCCTGTCGCCGGAACGCATCACCCAGGAGTTGGAATCGCTGGCAGCCCACTATGGCAAACGTTTCGAGCCTTGCGTCGGCCTCTCGAACGGAGCATGGTAATATCGGAAATATTTTGATCTGACGCGCAGCAAACGAGGGGCATCATGTCCGAGCAACCGTCATTCCCCTATTATCCCGAGGGAGTTCCCCGCGAGCTTCCTCTTCCCCCCGAGACACTCTCAGAACTGTTCTCCAGGAGCGCCCAGCGGTTTTCTCGCCGGCCGGCGCTCTATTTTTTCGGCAAGACCCTCTCCTACCATGAATGCCACTCCCTCGTTGAACGCTTTGCCTGCGGCCTCGCGGCACTGGGCATCCGCAAAGGGGACCGCGTGGCGCTCTGTCTCCCGAATTGCCCGCAGGCGGTCATCGCCTACTTCGGCATTGTGAGGGCCGGAGGAATCGTCGTCGCCTGCAACCCGACCTACACGGAACACGAGTTGTCCCACCAGCTTCGAGACGCGGGGGCGCGAGCGATCGTGGTGCTCGACCTGATGTACCAGAAGGTCCAGGATCTCGATCTGGAACTGATCATCGTGACGCGGATCACCGATTACATGACAACGATTGCGAGGTATCTCTATCACCGCCGAAACAGCCGGCCACCGATCGCGATTTCTCGCATCAACGCAACATACTTTTTCCACGATGTCTTGGACAACGTGACCCCCGTGACCTCGAAGGCGCTCCCGATCGTGACCCCGGACGATATCGCGCTCCTGCAATACACAGGGGGGACTACCGGAGTGTCCAAAGGAGCGGCGCTGCGTCACCGCAACTTGACCGCCAACGTTTGGCAACTCATCAGCTGGTTTTCTCCCGCCGAACGAGTGGAGAGTTTTCTCGCGGCGCTCCCGCTTTTTCACATATTCGGGATGACGGTGACGCAAAATATCTGTCTGGCTGTGGGCGGATGCATGGTGCTGGTTCCCGATCCCCGAAACATGCCGGTGCTGTTGACGCTCCTCCGCAAGAAGCAGCCCACCGTGATTACACTTGTGCCGGCTCTCGTGCGAAAGCTGCTCGACCACTGTGATGCGAAGGACTTTACGGCGACACGATTCGTGCTTTGCGGCGGGGCCGCGCTTTCCTACGAGCTCCTCAAGAGATTCAAGGAACAGACCGGCCATCTCATTATCGAGGGATACGGTCTCTCCGAAGCCTCTCCGGTCACACACTGCAACATTCCCCGCGGCCTCTCGGTCAAGCGATCCATCGGCTTGCCTATTGCGAACACCGACGCACAAATCGTGGACGAGACGGACCAGGAGGTCCCGGTGGGAGAGATCGGCGAACTCTGGGTGCGAGGTCCGCAAGTGATGCAGAGCTATTGGAACAACCCGGAGGAGACAGCGAACGTGCTGAAGCCCGGGGGCTGGCTGGCCACCGGCGATCTCGCGCGCGTCGATTCAGACGGATTCTATTACATCGTCGATCGCAAGAAGGACATGATTCTGTCCACCTCCGGGTTGAATGTCTACCCGGCTGAAATCGAGCAGGTGCTTTTTCTTCATCCGCATGTATGCGAAGCAGCCGTCATCGGTGTGCGGCTTGGGGACGGCAGCGAATCCATCAAGGCCTTTG
This sequence comes from uncultured Nitrospira sp., assembly GCA_964357985.1. Classification (GTDB taxonomy): domain Bacteria; phylum Nitrospirota; class Nitrospiria; order Nitrospirales; family Nitrospiraceae; genus Nitrospira_D. The sequence goes on from CAYHNM010000049.1 coordinate 5,832, forward strand.
TCGTGCGCGCGTCAGACTCTGTGTCGGCGGACGAACTGCTCGCACACTGCAGGCGCTATCTGGCGTCGTACAAAGTGCCCAAGAAGATCGAGTTCCGTACGGAGCTGCCCAAAACCATTCTTGGGAAGACGCTGCACCGGATCCTGCGAGTTGAGGAAAGCAGGCGACTCCCCCTTCAACGGTCGTAGTCGCCTCGGGTGAGAGGGCGAGAACCGGTCTGGCTCACATGTCTCTGGATGCAAGGGAGATCCCCAACATGCCGGGCGAGAGCCAGAGCGGCGGAAAGTCCAGGGGATTCAATGCCGATCAGATTGACGAGCGGAGGGTCTATTCTGTCTACCGAGACGATGAAGTCGCTGGGACTCCCGTCAGCCGTGATGACGCGGGGGCGTATCCCGGAGTAGGCCCAGCGAAGATCCGCTTCTTCCAGGGCCGGAAGGAATTTCTGCAAGGCTTCGATAAAGACACCCGGCGGGGTCTTGTGCGACGTATAGTCTCTCTTATCCTGGATCACGACTTCATTCGGTCCCACGAACAGCCGGCCGTTCGGACGGGGGCTGAAATGGATCCCCTTGCCGGTCGAGTGAGGCGGCAAGGCCGGGTACACCAGACGTCCGACGAGGCGATTCTTGGCCGGCTGGGCCAGCTCGTAATACTCACCCCGCAGAGGTCTGATGGCGTACGCGCTCTTGCCTGGGGCGAGCGCGGCAACGTCGTCGGCATGGAGGCCGGCGGCATTAATCAGACAGCCTGCGCGGATTCTCTGACGATCGGTGGTGACGATGTATGCCGTCGTGTCTTCGTCGATGCCGATCACCCGGTTGTTGAACACAAAGTCCGCGCCGGTCATTTCTGAGTCGGCTTTCAACGATTGCACAAAGGCCTGAGGGTCTATGACGGAGACGCCCGGAATGACGATCCCGCAGCTGGCCCGGAGATTCGGCTCCCAGGCCCGCAAACCGGAGGCTGTCATGAACATGACCCGTGTCTTGGTCTTCCAGGCGTTGAACCACAGCCGCCATAACGAAGACATCTCCCGCCACAGGCCTCGCCGGATGTCCTCCCGTGAGATGGCGATGACCATTCCCGTTCTGAGCAGCGGGATGTCATGCTCTAACGCGTATGAGACTGCCAGCGCGCTCCCTTCCCGGGCAAGCCGCTCCTTCAGCGAAAACGGTCGTTCATGGATTCCGCTGTGGAGGACGCCGCTGTTGCGGCTGCTGGTCTCCGTTCCCACCCCATCCTGTTGCTCGAGAACAACGAGACGGAAGGAGTTATCCCGGCGCCGGCGCATCAACTCTCTGGCGATCGCGCACCCGACGACCCCTCCTCCTACGATGCAGACATCGTATGTATTCATCGGGCAAGGTCCCTCGCAACCGGGCGGACGCTGTGCGAACAACGCTCCAAGCGCGCTCGCACAATCACAGATTCGGCAGTACGATAAAGTAGTGTCCTTGCCTTACCGGCGTTTGTGATTCTCGAGACTGGAGCATTCGCATGTCTGGTCATGACTCGAATAAGTACGGGAACATTCTGTTTGTCTTTTGCGGAGGCGGGTGTAAGGCCGTCATCCAGGCGGTTGCCGCCGCAGAATTAGTCAATGCCGGACTCTGTCCCACCCATATCGTGAGTTCCTCCGCCGGAAGCTGCAACGCCCTCGGATTTGTCGAGAATCCCGGTGTCGTCGGGGCTGCGAAAACCATCCGTATCTGGGAGGACTATATCACCTCCCCCGAAGCGATTTATGAGGTCCATCCCTTCCTCAGGGAAAAGTTGGCTCGTCTCTTAGGGATTGCTCCACACGTAAATCAAGACTGGGGGCCGAGCGGGTCGGTCCTCTATGATCTCAGAAGAGCGATGCGGTTTTTCCCGCTGGTCCTCTCGTTAGGCGTGCGCATGCCGCTTCGCGCAGCGGGCCGCGCCGTGAGCTTCGTATTTCGCCTCATGGATGCGTTTGCGGCCCAACACAAGTCTTTCCGGCGACTCGTGCAGGCGCCTGAAGTCCAAGACACATTCGACGAGATGGATAAGTATTTTACATTCAAGAGGATGAAGGCCTTCCTTGATCCGTTCCCGCTCTTGGCCAGACTCGGCGAGGAGATCGATCTGCAGAAGGTGCTCGCAAGCCCCATCGTCTGGCACATTATCACGGAGCGGTACGAGGACGGAGCCACGGTTGTCTTTTCCAATAAAGATCCTGATCTTGCGATGGACGGGAGCGAGGACAC
>CAYHNM010000050.1:0-6018 GCA_964357985.1 uncultured Nitrospira sp.
TTGCCAGCACTTGCCCCAGATAGGTATGCGCTTCTGAATAGGCGTCGTCAATCTGAATGGCGGTTCGAAACTCTTCTTCGGCCAGGGCTAATTTCCCCTGGAGGGCATAGACATGGCCCAGACCGTAGCGGGCCTCTTTATTCTTCGGATTCAACTGCACCGCTTTCTGAAACGACACGAACGCTTTCTGCCGATCCCCGCTAAGCGTCGCGATGCCTTCCTGGTAATGGCCCTGAGATTTCTGAATCGACTCTTCCGTCGCAGCACAGGCGCTTATGAACAGACAGACCCCCACAAGCAGGCTATGCCCATACTGAGGCACTCGCCCTCCCCCTTGCCCACGGCTCTGTTCCCCATCAGGCATTACGACACATCCTCAAAATGAGTCAATCGCTTGAATTCCTGGAACCGCGCCTGAATCTCTTTGTAATCCAGGATACGTAAACGGTCAAGACTAAAGGATTCTACGGTAAAGGACGCCATCACACTTCCGAAAATAATGGCTTGCTTCATCGCCTCAGGAGAACGATTTCCCGTCGCGGCGAGATAGCCTAAGAAGCCGCCCGCAAAGGTGTCGCCGGCGCCGGTAGGATCCCGCACATCCTCCAGGGGAAACGCGGGGGCGCCGAATACCTGCGTTCCGTTGAACATCAGGACGCCGTATTCTCCCCGCTTGATGATGAGATACTTGGGCCCCCGCGCCAGGATCTGCTTGGCCACCTTCACCAGATTGGAATCTTGCCCCAACGCGCGGGCCTCACCGTCATTGATGATCAGGATATCGATTTTCTCTAAGACCTTCCACAAGGCATCGCGCTTCCCGTTGATCCAGAAATTCATCGTGTCGCAGGCTACCAGGCCGGGGCGTTCCACCTTCTGTAAGACGTCGAGTTGCAGCTCGGGATCGATGTTGCCCAGGAACAGCACATCGGGTGAACGGTACGCCTCCGGAATCTTGGGACGGAATGTTTCAAACACGTTGAGCTTCGTGTCGAGTGTCTTCGCCTCATTCAGCTGATGCGAATATTCTCCCTTCCACCGAAACGTCGCCCCAGGTCGCTGCTCCAGCCCCGTCAGATCAATTCCACGACTCTTGAGAAACGCAATGTGCTGGGCGGGGAAATCCTCTCCCACGACAGCAATCAGCGCGACCGACGTAAAAAAGCTGGCCGACGTCGAGAAATACGTCGCGGACCCTCCAAGAATATCGGTCCCCTCTCCAAACGGTGTCTTCACCGTATCGAGCGCCACCGATCCCACTACGAGTAACTTCCCCATGGTTTACCGCGCTCCTTTCTTTGGCCCGAAGACACGCCGCGTGAGAATCCCGAATTTCTTCCGGACTGCCGCTGAGATGCTCGTTGGAGCGGTCACGATCGCATTATCCAGCGCCCGATGGCAGGGGCAGGCCGGAGCATCGGCCACAGACGGCACCACTGCCTTGAGAATTTGCTTTGCCAGAGCCACATTATTGTGGAGCGTAGCCAGAATCGCCTCAACGGTCACAGCTTCCTGCGTCTCATGCCAACAATCATAGTCAGTGGCCAGCGCCATGGTCGCGTAACAGAGCTCTGCTTCACGCGCCAACTTCGCCTCCGGCATATTGGTCATCCCGATCACATCCACGCCCCATTGCCGATACAGCCGTGACTCCGCTTTGGTCGAAAACTGCGGCCCCTCCATGCACAGATACGTGCCGCCGCGATGGAGATTTGCGCCAACCCCTTCGCCCGCCACCGCCAGCGCTTGCGCCAGTGACGCACAAATCGGCTCTCCAAACGCGACATGCGCCACGATGCCCCCTTCAAAAAATGTGGAGGCGCGCCGCTTCGTGAGATCAATGAACTGATCAGGGACCACCACGTCGCCGGGCTCAATCGACTCCTTCATGCTCCCGACCGCGCTCACAGAGATGATTCGCTGCACACCCAGCGACTTCATCGCGTAGATATTCGCGCGATAGTTGATTTCGCCGGGATTCAACCGATGTCCTCGACCATGCCGGGAGAGGAACGCAACGGACACGCCATCCAGTCTTCCCACACGAATCGCATCTGACGGCGAACCGAACGGCGTCCGGATTCGCACGTCGCGAACACCTTTCAACCCCTCAATGTCGTACAACCCGCTCCCGCCGATGACCCCTACTAAAGCCTGTGATCCGTTGCTCTTACCTGCCATAAACTCATACTCCCGGTTACGTCACTCACGAAACAGGCTGAGCACGCCATGTACCTAGTGATGCCATGAATTGCTCAATCAGCTCAACGACTCGATCGGCGGTGTGACTCGTCGACTCCTGTGCGTCGATCACCAACCACGTAATTCCCGGCTCCTTTCGAAACCAGGTCATCTGTCGTTTCGCAAAATGCCTGGTGTCCTGTTTGAACCGTCGCACCATTTCTGCGGCATCATACTCGCCGGCGAATTGGGCGGCGAGGTGCCGATATCCCAACCCCTTCATCGATCCCAGCGCCCGGCTATACCCGCGAGCCAGTAAAGCCCGCGTCTCTTCTACCATGCCATGCGTCAGCTGCCAATCGATCCGCGCTTCGATCCGCCGATAGAGGGTTTCTTTAGGACGCTGCAGCCCGATCAGCAACGTGGGGAACGCCGCCTCTTGCGATTGATGATGGGCGTGCAAGGAGGCGAGTGAACAGCCAGCCAAGCGATAGACCTCCAGGGCCCGAATCACTTTTGACTCATCGTTGGGATGAAGCCGTGAGGCGGTGACAGGATCCACTCGTACAAGCTCGGCATAGAGACCTTCGCGCCCCTGCGCGGCCACAAGCGCCATGAGTTCCCGCCGGATGTCCGCATCGGCCTCCGGCGCCTCGCAGATTCCCCGAATCAACGTGCGGATATATAGCCCGGTTCCACCGACGACCAACGGAAGACGGCCCTCCCGGATCACCCGATCGATTTCTCCTAAAGCCTCCCGCTGATAGCGCCCGGCGTTATAGGGCTCATCGGGATCCACGAGATCGATTAACCGATGCACGATACCCTGCCGCTCTTGCAACGACGGCTTATCCGTACCGATGTCCATCCCGCGATAGACCTGGCGGGAATCGGCCGTCAGGATCTCGGTGTTGTAGCGCTGGGCTACCTGGACTCCAACCGCACTCTTCCCTGTGGCCGTAGGCCCGAGCAAGACGACGAGGGGGCGATGCCGACGAATCGTGTCGGCCATCATATCGGATTGAGTAGGCATGGTGATGATCTCAATCCGTCTCCGCTACCACCCGACCCGACCAAACAGCTTCTCGAGCTCGTCCCCGGTCAGTTGAAAGACCGTCCGCCGTCCATGCGGGCACGTTTGGATCTTCCCTTCAACGAGCCAATCCTCGGTCAACTGCTGGATCTCCGGAAGCCCCATCGACCGACCGGCCCGCACCGCACTGTGGCAGGCCAACGAGGCCAGAACGGGACGCACGCGCGCTTCAAGACTGGACGCTTGCCCCCAAAGACTGAGATCCTCCAGCAAATCTTGCAAGAAAGCCGGCGCATTGATCGCGCCGACCCCAAGCGGCACGCTCCGCACAAGCACCGTAGACAGACCGAACGGTTCGAGTTCAAGCCCCAGATTCGCAAGGTCGCTTTGGTAGCGCTGCAGAAGGGCAGCATGAGGGGCGGACAGTTCCACCGACTCCGGGATCAACAACGGCTGTGAGGCCATCCCACGCGCGACCCAGGCTCGATACAACCGCTCAAACAAGACGCGCTCATGAGCCGTATGCTGATCAAGTATGGTCAACGCACCGCCCACCTGCACGACCAGATACGTGTGGTGAAGCTGTCCGAACGCCACCACATCCGACGAAGGGACACGCACATACGGCTCAGCGGCTTCGTTCACAAACGCGAGCTGATCGGCTGACGTCGGAATGCTGCCGATAGCCTGAGGGTCTGCCTGGCCTGCTCCCGCCGAAGGCGCTGTCGCCTGAGCGGGAAACCACGCCCGCGACAGTCCCTTGTTGACGACCGACTCTCCAGGCTCTCGCGGGACGAAGGACTCGCCGGCTGCCGGCTCGTTTCGACTGAGCGCCTGTCGCACAGCACGTCGGACCAGCTGATGGATCGCTTCCTGTTCCGCAAAGCGAACTTCACGCTTCGAGGGGTGCACATTCACATCCACACGATCCGGATCGACCTCAAGAAACAATACGAACTGGGGTTGCTGCCCCTTGGGGAGAAATGAACCATAGCCTTCGACAATCGCATGGAAAACAGCCGCACTCCGAACCGGTCGGCGATTGACGAAGAGTTCTTGTGGCGTTCGCGACGCCTTCGCATGGTTCGGATCGACGATCATCCCGGTGATCCTTGCTCCCGGCTGTCCGGCTTCTACCGGTACCGTCTGATCAAGCATGAACCGTGGATAGACCTGGCCGATACGGTCCCGGTCCGTCGCCACAGCGGGATAGTTCAATGTCTCCTGCCCGTTACAGGTCAATTTGAAATGCACCCCAGGCCAGGCGAGCGCCGCCTGCTGCACGACGCGCGTGATATGGGACGATTCCGTCGGGACAGATTTGAGAAACTTTTTGCGGGCAGGCTGATTGTGAAAAAGATCGGTGACTTCAATGCGCGTCCCGACAATCGGAGCCGCATCGAAGACCTGCGGGGCCGCTCCACCCCGCATCTGCAACTCGGTACCCACAGGATCCGACTGCATGGCCGTGACGAGTCGCACATTCGAGACCGAGGCAATACTGGGGAGGGCCTCCCCGCGGAATCCCATCGTGCGGATGGACCATAAATCCTGATCGGACCGCAGCTTGCTGGTGGCGTGACGTTCGAAGGCTTGCGGCGCGTCGGCCCGGCTCATGCCCTCGCCGTCGTCCGTCACACGAATGCTGGCAAGGCCCCCGTCCTTGATCTCGACTGAAATGGTCTTGCTCTGCGCATCCAGACTGTTTTCGATGAGCTCTTTGACAACGGCGGCAGGACGTTCGACCACTTCGCCGGCGGCGATCCGGCTCACGACGTCTCCCGGCAAGATGCGAATTTTTCCGCTCGAACTGGTCGTCAGCACAACACTACACTCCACAGTATCTCGACGAAGGCTGACTGCGTGAGGCAGGAGATCGCGCGGCCGCGACCGTCACCGAATATCGGCGAGTTTATTCTTTGCGAGCTTGGCTTCATCCGAGGCAGGGAACTCCTCAATCACCCGCTTGAGATATTTCCTGGACTTCACCAAATCACCGGTTTCCGCCGTCGCCAAACCCAGCTTGTAGAGGGCAGCAGAGACTTTTTCGTTCCCGGGGTATTCCGCGACGAGATACTCGAACGTCGTCGTGGCGCGCGCATAGTCCTTTTGATTATAGAGGGACTCCCCCAGCCAATAATGCGCGTTCGGTGTCAATGAAGTCCCGGGAAAATCTTTGGTGAATCGCTGAAATCCTGACACCGCCAGATCGTACTTTCCGTTCAGAAAATCGTTGTACGCGAGATTGAAGGCGGAGGTCGGGGTGATGCCAGGCATGCCAGACACAATAGAGGAACTCTCGCCTTGACCCGTAGACTTGCTCGGCTTCGCCGCTTTCGGCGCATCAGACACGGTAACGTCGGCCCGGGTGGATGCGAGTCCTGCACCGTCTTCGAGCTTAGCCAGCTTCGACTCCAGCTTTTGAAGGCGCGCAGCCAGCTCATCAACCCGCGGCTTTCCCGACTCGACATCCTTGACACGTTCGACCGATTCGAGGCGCCTCAAGACCGCATCGACCCGCTGATGGTCCTGCTCTTGGGAGCGCGACACCGTCGAGAGTTGATCCCGCAACTCAACAAAATCTGCATGCTTGGCGCATCCCGGCAAGATCAGTAACGAGCACGCGACTCCGATCGCCGTCACATAAGGGATAATGTAGGCTTGCATGAAATCTATCGACCCTCCTTCAACTGCACCAGCTTGTCAGACGCTTTTCCAGCTTCCGGACTCCTCGGATACAGCGTGACCACTTGTTTAAATGCAGACGAGGCCCGCTTCTTATCCTTCAAAGCAAGATAGGCGTA
>CAYHNM010000050.1:6118-8057 GCA_964357985.1 uncultured Nitrospira sp.
CCGCTGCGCCTGCTTGAGATTCTGCGTCCGCCCTCCGTTTTTTTGGCCCACTTGCTCCAAGGACCGGCCCAATGAATCGATCCGTCGATCCTGCTCATCAAACCGCGCCGTGAACTTTTGGCTGACGGATTCCAGCGTCTTCACGACCGATGCAACGCTCTTGTTGACCCCATCAAGATGGCCGCTCATGGTCCGATTGGACTCATTGATATGGGACACCGCCGCTTTGTTCTCGGTATCAACCTTCCCTGAGATCGCCCGGGATTCCTGCTCGCCTTGAGTGACGCGATCATTCAGGCTGGTGAATGCCGTTTTGAATCCGGTGAGCGACTGGTTGAACTGGGTCAGGTTCTGAGACACTTTCTGATCCAGATTCTGCTGACCGGCCTCCAGATCTCTCCGCTGTCCATCCAGCCGCTCAGCCACTTTCCGATCCAACACCTCATTGCTCTGCTTCACAGCCATCAGCACGTCGCGCTTGAGGTCTTCCGTCGCCTTACTGACCGCCCGGGACAACTCGTCGAGGCGCGCATTCACCTTGGCATCTTGCGTTTCGAGACTTTTCTGAAGCCACACATAACGAGTATTGGTATCCGTCTCGAGCTTGGCCGCCAGCTGTTCCAGCTTCTTCGTTTGCTGTTCCAACTGCGCCGAGCGATGCTTGAGATCTTCCTGCCTGGACTGAAGCTCCTCCGCTTGGTGACGAGCTTTTTCCAGCTCCCCGCGAAGTTGCGGCAGATCTTGCTCCCGCAGGTTGGAAATCTCCTGGCTCTGCCGCGCTCGCGTCTGAGAGAGCTGATCGTCCTGCTGCTTCAGCTTCTGCTGCAGGGCTCGCTCGGTTTGTTTGAGATCGGCCTGTTGCGCCACACATCCGGACAACAGCGTGAAGAGCATGACTAGAACGACAGCCACCGCACACCTCACTTGCTGGAGATGATCCTGATCCATTCTCGCCATCCGTGCAGCACCCCAATGCATGCGATCTTACTTCCCGGATTTCACGACCACATGGCCGCGACGATTCTGTGCATAGCAGGCTTCGCTATGGTCTTTGCAAAACGGCCGCTCTTTCCCGTACGACACTACGCCCAGGCGATTGGCGCTTACACCGAGCTCGACCAAATAGTTCCGGGCAGCCTTCGCTCGCTTTTCGCCCAGCACCAGGTTATAGGCTGAGGTTCCACGCTCATCGCAATGCCCTTCAATCTTCAGCTGAGACCCCGGATTCGCCTTGATCCATTCGGCATTACGAGCCAGTGCCTGACGGCCTTCCTCTGAAATCGCAAAGCTATCATAACCGAAAAACACATCTCGCAAACCGGCCGCATCGGCGGCGGCTTGTTCGGACCGGATCTCATCCATCTGACGACCGCTCTGGGAAGGATCCAGCTTCGCCATCATCGTCCCGCCGTTCACGCGCTCCTCGCCGGGATTCTTATCGAGTCCACGCAACCCGCCTGACCCGTCCCGACCGGCCAGCGAGGTGTCGGGGAAATTGGAGCTGACCCCGCCACCGGCTGATCCGGTTGATCCGACTGATCCGGCTGATCCGCCGGCACCGGGAGTTCCTTTGGCCATTCCAGCCTGTGAGGACTGGGTGTCCCCGCCTGATTGCACGGACTTCTTCGAACAGCCCGGCATCGTGACCAGCAACAGACCGGCCAGCATCGGAATAGACCATTGTGATAACGTCGCGCTCATAGATTCGCTCCTTCTTCTAGAGATATCTCCCGGCCTATCCGGCGAGACAGCTTCAATGTGTGATCGTGTCTATCGACCAGGTGAATTACGACGCCGGCGACCAGGCCGGCGCACTGTTGTGCGTGCCAGTAAATGTGACCCGCTCCAAATCTTTTCCGTCTGCGTTAATCATATAAATCTGGCTCTTCCCATCCACAGTCGAACTAAAGACCAGATGCCTTCCGTCCGGAGACCAGGA
>CAYHNM010000051.1:0-4144 GCA_964357985.1 uncultured Nitrospira sp.
ATGCTGTGGATCACCAGTTTCAGATTGTCCGGATCGATCTGCTCGACTTTGATGTTGCCGTCGATCAGCACCGTCGGCGTCTGCTGCACCTTAATGCGCTCGCCCCATTTCTTGCTCTCTTCTAAGGCCTTGGCCGGCTTCCCGCTGGCCATGCCTTCTTCAAACGCCTTGGGATCGAGCCCGACTTCCTTGATCAGAACTTCGCGCAACGAACGATCCAGCACGCCGGTCACTTTTTCCGTATGAATCGTCCGGAAGAGGACCTTCTTCATCTCGTCCCCTTTGCCCATCGTCCGGGCCTGTTCATACATATCGAACGGCGTCGGCAATTTGCCCTGGAAAACCGGGAACCCCACCATCGTCACTTCGATCTTGTCGCCAAATTCTTTCTTGAGAAGCGCCACCCCTTCACCGTCAAAGCGATGGCAATGGGGGCAGTAGAAATCGGCGAACTCGATCAGCTTCACCTTCCCCGGTTGATGCGTGGACTTTTCGTCCTTGAGGACTTCGAACTTCCCCTTCAACTCAGGCGTCGCCGCAGAAACTCCCACGGAAGTTCCCAGCGCCAGAACGGCGCCCACGGCCACAAGAGCGCCACGCCATCCCCACTTGCTGCTGTGCGTCATGTCCTGCTCCTTTCGAGATTGTCCAACCATGCGTCCCATTATAACGGATACCTGCCGAACCTGCCCTCTGTTATACTGCGCCTATGCAGAGACTTCGCATCTTCCTGTTCAGCGCAATACTCCTTGGTGCCGCCGGCTGTGCCACCAGCCAAGAATCCGTCGACAGCACCCAGCCTCCCCAGATCACGTTTACGCAGGTCAAAGCGGCGCCCGATTCTTATAAAAACCAAACCGTCACCTGGGGTGGAGAAATCTTGAGCGCGCGGCGCCTGAAGGAGGGAACCCGCATCGAGATTCTACAGCTCCCGCTCAACTCGTCGCTCCAACCGACGATGGAGTTGAATATGTCTCAGGGGCGCTTTGTCGCGCTTCAACGGGAATTTCTCGACCCGGCCACGATTCCAGCCGGAACCTTTGTCACCGTCACCGGAGAGATTACCGGGTCGATCACACTGCCATTGGATGAAACGGAATATGCCTATCCGATCGTCGAACTCAAGACCATGAAAGTCTGGGTGAGGGTGGAAGATCAACCCGTCCGTATCCGACCCCACATGGGACCAGGCCCTTATTGGGGACCCTATTGGTCTCCCTACTGGAGACCTTGGCCGTACTGGTAACGGACGAGGTTCAGGCCAAGGTCGAGCAAAGAAGTCCCCTGCTTTGTCTGTGATGCGCTCAGCTTAAACCTCGACCTTCTCTTTTATCGGAACGTCGATCCGACGATCCGCTCCACCCGATCGTCTCTCCCGCCGAGCTCCCGATACTTGCGATACTGCGCCAGCGCGCGCGGCATGTCTTTCCGGTGCAACTCATAGAAGACACCGAGATTGTAGTGGGCTTCGGCATACTCCGGCTTCAGCTCCACCGCCGAGACATACTCGCGTTCCGCTTCGTCAAGCATGCCCATGCTCGTGTAGACCACGCCCAAATTCAAATGGGCTTCCGCATAGCTCGGTTGATACCGGAGCACCTCGAGAAATTCCCGTTCAGCCTCGGCGGACTTGCCCTGACTGCGATAGATGAATCCCAAATTGTAGTGCGCATCGACCAGATCGGGTTTGGCCGCCACCGCCTGCTTATAGGCATAGGCCGCTTCCACGAGATCATTGCGTTTCTCGGCCATCCGCCCGGTCAGATACCAGGCATCAGCATGTTTAGGATGGGCCTTCGTCAGCCGAGCCAGCGTCTCCGCCGCAGCCTTCGTCTCACCGGCGTGATCCTGAAGTGTCGCCAGAGAGAACAAGGCCTCGGCATGGGTCGGCTGAATCGACAACAGCCCTTGATACGTCTTGATCGCCGCCGGCATATCCCGCTGCGACTCATAGAGCTTCGCCAGATCCAGATACGACTCCGCATGCTTGGGATCGGCTTCAATCGCCTTCGTCAGCGCCTGCTGCGCCTCTGCCGACTTGCCCTGCGCGGCGTAGACTTCGGCGAGATCGTTGAGCGCCTCGGCGAACGCCGGCTTCACTTTGAGCGCGCGCACAAACTCCTCTGCCGCCTCAGTCGGCTTCCGACCCTTCAATAAGACGAGTCCGTGGAGATGGAGTGCCTGGGGGGACGCGGGATTGAGATGCAGCGCTTTCTGCACCGCCTCGTCAGCCGCTTTGAGGTCGCCGCGCGCCAGCGCCGAGCGCGTCAGGTCCAGCTCATGCTGGAGTGCATCTTGAGGAGCAGCGGCGTTGGCGAAATGGAATGACGACAGAACGAAAAGTCCGCAACAGAAACCGAGGACGGTCGCAACCTGAATCCGGCGGCCTGAGATCAAGACGGCCCCCCCTTCCAGATAAACATCTATCGGCGGACTATAAACGGGGCGCAGGAGGGAAATCAATTGACTGCCATGCCGGAAGAAACCGGACGTTAGGCGCATAGCGCCTAACGTCCGGTCCTTTCATGAGTTCTCTCAACCTACTCCGGCATCCCGTGATCGTCGAGCCGCTCAGGAAGCACTGATGGTGCTGCCGCCGAGCCGCCGGTCAAGGACGAGGTGGCCTGGTTGCCGGCCGCGGCCGTACCCGCTGCATAGACCATCACTCCTCCGAGCGTCGAGCCAGTGGCTCCGATATCCGGAACCGTCTGCTTGACCTGATTATTTGTCGCATTGATGATGGAAATTGAGTTGTGGGTGCTGTTCGACACTACGACGAATGTCGCTGCGCCAGTGCCCTGCGCCAAGATATCAAAGCTATGCGCGCCGGAAAGAGCCAACTGAATCTCACTCAAAAGGGTGAGTGCCGGCAGAGTGGAAGAATCATAGGCAAATAGCCGATCTCTCTTGGCCGCCGTCGCCGCATTTCCCGCCAACACATAGAGCCGATTCCCATCCGGCGAAAACTTGAATGAGCCGCCGGAAGACGGCAGCGTGCCATCCTGTTCAGGAGTTACGAGATCGGTCAACGGCGTTCCTGCTGTTCCCAGATCGATGACACCAAACTTTGTCGCAGCGGGTGCCGCTATGCTGCCTCGGAGTAGGAGGAAGCGCCCGTTGGGGCTGATTCCGAATCCCGTGTAGGACGCCGTACTCAGATCGAACGTCTTCGTGATGGCCAAGGTTGCTGGATCGATTTCGACGATGGTTCGATAGTTCTCTTGGATACTGTAGATCTTTCCTGTCTGCTTGGAGAAGCGGATGCCATGAGGGTTGGACTTGTTTGAAGTATTGGGAACATTGGCAGTGTTGGCATTTACATCACACGCCCCCTGCCCATTTAGAGTCTCCCCTGCGTCGATGCACAGATCGATACGGGCAATGAGTTTCTGATACTCGGCGGGAATAGCCGGATCATTGCCAATGACTGCAATCTCACCGGCCGTGGTGCTGGAAATAAAAGCTTTCTTGGGAACCCCTGCCCCCGATGAAAACGCCGCCACTTTGTGCCCGTCTGCAAGCAGACACTCGGTCTTAATGACACTTGGCGGAACCGCTCCTAGCCCGAGGTGAGAATTATGGATGATGGTGACCGAGCCGCCGGTCTGAGTCGCGCAGTTGATGGTATCATCGCCAGCAACGGCTGGGCCGTTTTGGTTGTCTCCGTCATTCATGACCCACATGATCTCGCCGTCCGTCGTATCCCGATAAACGTGGACGGGCCTGGTCCCAGCCACAAGGTTCACTTCATGAACGGGCTGGGCATTGGTCAACGGATCGATGGTTGCCACCTTGTCGGCCGCACCCAGGTTCAAAAATACCCACTCACCCTCAGAAAACTGCATGTCGCCCAGAGCAACCTTCTCGAATTCCGCGGTATCGATCGAGCCCAGCACCGCATTCCCCGAATCGCCCTTGAGCGCCACGCTCGTGAGCGACTTGCTCGTGGTATTATTCACAAACACGATCGGCCCCTGCAGCGCTGCACTGCCGCTGGAGGTGACGACCGGTGTGGTGGAATCGCCCGAGCTGCAACTCGCTAAACTGATCAACGCCAGGCCCAGCAGACCGGTCTTGGCATAGGTCGAATACTGCTTTCTCGCACTGATGAATCTCATGGTCTGTTCCTTCCTCAATTCCTGTC
>CAYHNM010000051.1:4244-7942 GCA_964357985.1 uncultured Nitrospira sp.
CTATGACCCGCTCAACAGTTGAAATGATTTCGTAAGCCCGAACACATAACTGACTTGCTGTTCCAAGTTGCCGTTGAAGTCCCGCATGACCGGAATCTGGGCGATGAAATAGAACGAGGCGTAGTCCCAGAGATTCAGCATGATGCCGGGCGAATAGGCCATATAGGTGGAGCCGGTCGTGGGCACAGCCCGGAACTTCACGGTCGGGTCGAGCAGAATAGCTGCGCCGCCGGGGTTGAATTGGAACAGGGAGGCATCCATCGCATCGTTCTGCATCCAGCGATAATTCACCTGCTGCGTCAACACAAGCCAGTGCGTTTGCTCCAGCGGAATGATGTTAAACCCGGCGCTCAGGTTGACCTCGTCGCCGAATTTGTAGCCATCGCTGTTCTTGAGCGTATGCCGGTAGCTCGCCAAGGCAAACTGGTTCAGTCGATGTGGGATAAGTTCGTAACTTTGATAGATCGACGGGACAAAACCGAAATTCCCTTTGCCGATCTGTAAGGTCGACTCGGCCAAGGAGCCACCCTGCACCCGCTGCCCGTAGTCGCCCGTCGGCAAGTCAACGCCCATGCCCACCACAATCATGCTGCGGAGCGTGGGCAAGACGTTGTACTTGAGGCTGACGCGGACATCACCGATCCCCTTGTCACTATAGGGCACCGGCGTGAGCCCCCCGATCTGCGCATCGGAATTCACATGCTTGTAGGGCACCGTGACTTGGAGGCCGAATCGCTCGGTCAATCCGTAATTCATATCGAACGTGGCCGTTCGCATGAGCGTGCGGATCTGGTTGGCATTCAAATTTGCCAGCGTCAGAGTCTTGTTGCCCTGATTGGAAAACGGGATGCTCCCGCCCTGCCCCGCCGGGGCTTCCATCGGGGTGTAGTTATAGATCGCATTGACGGTGAGTAGACCGGCCATCGGCACTTGCTGCTGTGAGCCGATCACAACGAAACAACTGACCGAGCCACAGGAAGCGGTAGCCATAGCCGGCCAAACCGTACAAATAATCGCAATCAAAACACAGCACAATTGGAGAGGGCGGTACAGTCGTGCATACGTCATAGTTCGACGATCTTTCTCATAGCCAAGCAACAGCAGCCGGAGATCGGCTCCTACTACCCAGGGCAATTGTTGAGGATGCGAGAATGTCTACTGTTGAATTACGGGAGGACCGCGAGAAGAGGTAGTGAGAAAAACGGGTTCGGGTACTTTCCTTGAAAGGCCGGAATGCGGCAATGGCGAGGGGACGAAGAGTGGACTCCAAGAACACAGCACTGGTTTCGATGCTCTGACCGGCGGCACATTGCCAGGCACACAAACCGGTGGAATGTGTGCCGGCCTCGTGCTTCGCATGGTGATCGGCATGAGCCACCGCCGGTACTGCCAGGAGCCCGTTCACGAGCACGAGACAGAGCAACAGCGACCAGACGAACCAGGATTGTTTCAATCTTACCGTCATAGACTTATCGTAACGACGCGGCCTTGATCGGTTCCGGTTTTTGCATTTTTGCGACCACGTCGTTGATCATCTGTTCGGTCAGCAGGCCGCCCTTGATGTATTCCTGCACACGGCCCTGCTGGTCGATAAACACACTCACGGGTAAGCCGAAAACACCGAACTGGTTCGCCACCTTATTGTCGCGATCCATCAAGACTGGAAACGTGTGCCCATACTGCTTGATGTGATCCCGGACCTTGGCATCGTCTTCCAGTTCGTTGATCGCCAGCACGACAAATCCCTTATCCCGGAGCTTGTCGAAGCTCGCTTGCATCGCCGGCATTTCCGTCGTGCAGGGCTTGCACCAGGTGGCCCAGAAATTCACCAGGACCACTTTCCCGCGGTACTGGCTGAGGCTATGCGTCTTCCCGTCGAGATCCACGAGGCGAAACTCATCAACCGGCATGCCCACCGCCGGGACCCGCGATCCCATACCCCATCCGTCAAGTGACGGGTATGCCAAGAAAGCCGCGACCACCAGCGCCGCCGCGAATGCGCTTCGAGATTTCTGTGACCTCATACGATCCTCCTCACTCATCACAATCGCACTACGAGGGATTCACCAGTTGAAACGAACGGGTGAGTCCAAAGACGAAACTGGTGCCTTGGGCCAAGCTATCGTTCGAATCTCGCGCAAACGGAATCTGTGCGTAGAAATACATCGAGGTCATGTTCGTCCAGCTGGATTCAACGAGCTGTCCAAGATTGACCTGAAAGCCTGGAGAAAATGCATGGTAAGTCGAACCGGTCGTTGGTACGGCGCGATTTCTAATTGTGGGATCGAGAACGACTGGCTCCCCAGGAAAGTCCGGTGCATCAGCCGGCGTGGCAGATCGAGACAGCGAAGACTTAAAATTGTCATGAACCAAATAGCGGTAATTTACCTGGCCTGTCAGGATCAGCCAGGGGGTTGCCACATAGTTCAAGCCGGCGTTGATCATGTACTCGTCGCCAAACTGGTACCCGTCGTTATTCCGAAAGGTATGCCGGTAGCTGGCCGATGAAAATTGATTCAATAGATGCGGGATCAACTCATAGGTTTGATAGATGGTCGGATTCAACCCGACTTGACCACGCCCTAGCTGGGTCGGCGATTCCATCACGTTTTCTTCGCTGTCATGCGCATGAGTATTGCCCGTCGGGAGATAGACGCCAAGGCCCAGTACCACCATGCTGCGAAGGGTCGGCAACACGTTGTACTTCAGACCCACGCGGATGTCTCCGATCCCGTTGGCCGAGAACTGGTTCGGATCCCCCTCACCGTTCGCGCCACCCTCTCCAAGACCATCGATGTGTTTATGCGTGCGCCACATATAAGGAACCGTCAGCTGCACGCCCAGCCGGTCAGTCAGACCATAGTTCAGATCCAGTGTGGCCTGCTGCGTAATGGTGCGGGTCTCTTTATGGTGGTCCAGAATCATCTGTCGACTGGCTTGGTCGACGGCCGGAATTACGCCGGAGGTCCCCCCCAAGAGTCGCATCGGCGTGTAGTTGTAGATACCGTTGACCGTGAGCAGACCCGCCTGCGGCACCTGCTGCTGAGACCCGATGACGACAAAACAATTCACCGCTCCGCACGAGGCTGATGAGCTGGGAGCAAAGGACAGGGAGCTCACGATACTGACAATGGCTGCGGTAATAAGGACTCGACCTGAAACCTTCATCTCTTTTCAACCTTTGATTCTTCGCTCTGTACCGCCAGGCACATCAAGCGCGATGTTCTATCGGTGGAATGCCCGAGAGCCCCACTATGCTTGAATCGATCGTTGATCCCGATCGATCGGACTCAACGGCCATTCACACAGAGCAGGATGAACTAGATGGTCGAAGAAGCTGGAGGCCCGCGAGAGGTCGTTCGATGAAGAGGACTAGTGAGGATTGAAACCGTGCTGTATGGCTCAGACCACGCCACCGGGGCAAAATCAATGAGATAGGGAGCAGTGCCGTTATCCAGCACGTTCCCGGCCGCGCACATCCAGGTACAGAGGGACGTGCTATGGGTGGCTTTCTGATGGTGTGTATTATGATGTGATTCGTGCGAGATCGACTGGGCCGAGGCAAGGCCCCCGACCACAAGAATACACACAACAAGGAGACAGGCAAGAAGCCGTGTGATCATTCCGTGCATCGCATCTCACACTGTAACAGGACCGGCGGGGGGATGGTACTGGAGTGCCGCCGAAAGAGTCAAGGC